>JALOBR010000006.1:0-9114 GCA_023228195.1 Candidatus Omnitrophota bacterium | reverse complement strand
CCGGCATAATAAATATCTGTCTTTGCACTAGAATGCCAATCACTATTATAGAAAACAATAATACAATAAGCGGTAAACTTATACGTTTCCATAAATCCGTAAGACGCATAAAAACATACGAGGTATCATAAATAACCTCAACCGCGCCAAGAGCATTACCCTCTTCATCAAGCACCGGCAAAGTATAACCATACACGGAATACTCTTCAAGTTTTTCTAATCCGGCATACGGCTGCTTACTTGCTAAAACCTCCCGTATGTAGGATTTCCCTTCATCCTGCCATTTGGAAATTCTTTCTGTGATAGCCAGAATTTTTCCTTCTTTATCATAAATAATACAGCCCTGGAGCCTCTCACGTTTCTGAAAACGTTCCACAAGCCGATTGGCCATTCGTAGATCATCGTTTAAAAGAATATTCCTCACGGATAGTTCAACGCTTTCCGCGATTGCTTTTGCTTTCCTCTTAAGATCATCCATTAATCTTTCCTCCTCAAAACGAACCTGGATTATCCCAAAAAGAACAAAAGCTATGGAAACAATGGTTAGAATAGGCAAAATAAACAACAGAAGCCTCTTCATTTCACACCTTCCTGTTCATAATTTATCGCTCGTATAGGATAAGGAATAACTATATTTTCCGAATTATAACGCTCATGCAGCCTTTTTATGAATTCATGCTTAATTAAATACTGGTCCACAAATTCTTTCGCTCTTAGAATAACCGTAAAATTTATGCTAAAATCTGCAAAAGTATTATAGCGTATAAATGGCTCAAACCCAGAAACACCGCCAGTTATTTCCCTCATTACTTCTTTTGCAACCTCGCAGGTAATACGTTCTACCTTTTTCAGGTCGCTTTTATAATGAACGCCCAAATTAACCAACACAGCCATTTCCTTTTCAGGAAGGTAATAATTTACTATAATTGCCTGAGCAAGTTTAGCATTAGGGACCAAAACCACATTGTTGGGAAGCATTTTTATTTTAGTGGTGCGCCAGTTTATGTCCGTAACATAACCCTCTTCACCGCTATCGAGTTTTATGTAATCTCCTATTCGTACCTGCCTTGCCATAAGCACATGGAATCCGGAAAAAAGATTTGAAAGGGTGTCCTGAAGGGCTAAAGCAACGGCAAGGCCGCCCACGCCTAAGGTTGCAAGAATAGGCGTTATGGAAACACCCAGGGTATTAAGTATTACCAATGCACCTATTACGAGGATAATTATTCTGCCTATAATTTTTGTAAGGGAAGTACCCGGAACAACCCCTTCTATCTTTTGCGAATAGGTTTGTATTAATCTTGCTGTAATATTTGCCAAGGCTAAGGTAACCGAAAATATTCCAAGCACCAATAACGCTTTACCGGAGATATCTGCGACATTTTCCGATAATTTTGAGACTTGAAGCGCAAGATACATTCCAAGCATTATTGACCATATGATAAAAGGCGTTTTAATAGAATCCAGAATTATATCATCAATCTGAGATTTTGTTTTTTGCGCCCAGCGTGCGACCCTAATAAATACGATTTTTCTTACAAGATAACCCATAAGCCAAACAACAATAAAAACTGCCAGCGGCATTACCACTTGTGATAATTGAGAAAAAACGTTTGCTAATCTTTCCATTTTAACACCTCATAACAAGAAAACCGTTGCCTGGATTCAAATTCAGATGGCAACCCGACCATCTACAAAACCTCCGAAAATATGAATATATTTCCGGACCCATTGCATATATTTTGTGTATCAGATTGTATTCGACATTTTTATTATAAAGTAGCTTAATAAAAATGCAAGCCAATTTACCGGGAAATAAATACAAAAGGGAAGGCTTTAGGCCTTCCCTTTATACAGGAACGCTTATCATGCAGGAATGTTTACGAAGTTTTTTTGGTAAAAATGTTTTTAATTGCGCTGACCAATTTTTTTGTTAACACAACGCAAACTATAACGACCACGCAAATTATTACCAATAGCGGAAGCAAAGTTATTGAATTCTTAAGCAAGCTTGAAACAAATGCGACAAAGCGCTGTTTTGTTTCCTTGACGCTTTCCTGAATCATTAATTTCCAGGAAACCTCGTAAAGATTAATTGTAATTGTGGATACGGAAATAAGATTGTCGTATTCGGAAATCTTATTTCTTATAGCCGCTATGCGTTTTGCAATCGGTGTAAGTTCAGACTCTAATCTTATCGCCTGCTGGATGTCTGTTTTCTTTTCTTTAAGTTTATCTGCGATTTTGTCATAGACAGTCTTAATGGTATTAAGTTCTGATACAAGAGCGTTATAGTCTTGCGACACGTCTACGCTATGTATATCAAATCTTTTTACCTGGCCGAGCTTTCTTACCTCATCGATGGTTTCTTCGAATTTCTCTTTTGGCACGCGCAGTATAATTTGCGCGTTGACCCTGCCATTTGCTGATTCATTAAAATTAGCCGCGGCAAGATAGCCATTTTTTCCTTTTCCGATTTTTACTATTTCATCATAGACTTTCTGGATGTCTTTCACCTCAAGCGTTGCATCAGCGTTACGAATTAATTTATCTTCCTTGCCTGTAGCCGGAAGATACGGTTCAACTATCACAATAGGCCCTTCTTGAGACAATTCATTTGCCGCGCTTTTAATAGCCGCAACAGAAAGGGGTTTGCTTTGATAATTTCCGCCAATTCCACTTCTCCATCCAGCAGAAGAATTATCTGTGGTTGTTATCCAAGGTTCATCATCTTGAACCATTTCGTATTCTCTTGCTTTAGAACCGTTAAGAGCGGTTATGGCAGGAAAATTGCCGGTTGTTGATCGAGCCTTGTTTGCGTTATAAACAGAAAATGCCCTAGGCTGTTTCCGCGCGAAAGATAAATCCGACGAATATTGCGAGCCCATTACACCGCTTGATTCATTGTATATCCCACAAACAGAGCGTTTAGCATAATTATAAATATGCCCCACGAACACGAACATTATAAGGATAGCCAAAGCCCCGGAGCTGATACCGAATATCAGTTTTTTGTTCTTCATTTTAGCCACCCCCTTATATTTTTCTCCTAAAAAGTTCTTCTTTATACGCTGTTCTAAATCAGGCGACAGGTCCTCCTCTATATATTTGTTTAAGGCAGAAGAAAGCTTCCGTAAATTTTCACAGTACTTTCTGCAGAAAGTACATTTTTTAAGGTGTTCTTCTACCAGATTCTTTTCTTTTTCGCTTACTTCGTTATCCAAGTAAGCAGAAATTAATTTCTTCATCTTTGAATGGATAAATATCATCTGATTTCCTCCATATAAGGCAAAAGTTCCTTACGCAAAACCTCTTTTGCCCTAAAAATAAGGATTTTAACTTTGCTTAACGAGCAATTTAAAACTGCGCTTATTTCTTCATAGCTTAGGTTATGATACTGCCGTAAGACAATTGCTTCTTTTAACTGGAAAGGCAATTTATCTATGGCTTTTTTAACGTAACCGGCGATATCGCTATCCTCTGCGTCAGAATCCGGCATAAAGCGCGTGTCAGGTATATCCAATTCTTCGTAAGAACTGCCGTCTTTATCCTTCTTTTGCCAGAAGAAAAGTATCTTTCTTCTCCTTCTAATTCTGTCAATTGAAACATTATGCGCAATTGTATAAATCCAGGTAGAAAACTTAGCAACCGGCTCATAGCTATTTTTACGTGAGGTTAATATATAAAATACCTCACCAACTACATCTTCGGCGTCGGCAAAGCTGGATAGGAGCTTAAAAGCGTAGTTTAGTATGGGTTTTTTGTATCTTTGGAAGATTTCCTCAAGCGCGTCAACACTACCAGCCCTATACTCCATCATAATCTCCTCATCTTTTCTCATATTTTCCTGCATAGTATTTAACGTTTGAAGGGGGTAAAAAGTTACAAAAATTTAACAATTTTTTGCACAGATTAGCACAGATAATTCTAATGCAATTGATATACAGTATAAATATGATTGGGTTTCTACTGTATATCACGAGCGAAACGAGTATATTTTAACTGCATTTTTATCTATATTTCTTATCTGCGATTGTCTGTGATTTTTATCTGTGACCATCTGCGCGCAAAAACATCTCCATATCAGGCGGCAAGTCAATCTCAAATTGAAGTCGTTTACCGGTTGCGGGATGGTTAAAACGTATAAAGCAGGCATGTAAGGCAAGCCGTTTGAATTTTACCCTGAAATCTCTGCCAAAAGCATATTTTCTTTCCCCTAGTATGGGGTTACCGATATCTGCCAGTTGTATACGCAGCTGGTTAGTGCGCCCCGTAAAAGGCTCAAGTGCGAGCATACTGTAATTGCTACGCTCAATCAACACGCGATAAGCAGTTTTTGCTTTTTTTGGCTTTTCACCGAATCTTTTTCCCTCTTTGTCTATAACGTATCCTGAAAGCATACCTTGTTTTTGCTTTAATTTACCCCTGACAAAAGCGAGGTAATTCTTTTCAATTGTGCCGGCCCTAAACTGATTCATAATTTTTTCCTGGGTTAACCTGTTTTTCGCGTAAATTATTAAACCGCTTGTTTCACGGTCCAAGCGATGACAAGGATACACAGGAATTTTAAGTTTTTCCTCCAAAAGCGCGGTAAGCGTGTATTTTTCTTTTTTTGGCGTAGGCAGGACCAAAATCTTTGCTTGCTTGTCAAGGACAGCGATATACTCATCCTCAAAAATAATTTTAAAGGGTTCTTTCATTTAGATTTTCGGATGTATTGATTAAGCGATGCATATATTTTTAAAACAACTTCCGGCAGTATCTGCAATTTCTTTATCATAAAGCGCCTGCTTTGTGAGCACCTGGCCTGTTTTTGTTCCATAACGATAGATAGTGATTCCTTTTAGTTTTAAATCATAAGCCGCGAGATAAATCTTTTCCACATCTTCAAGCGTTGCGTTTTCTGAAAGATTTATTGTTTTAGATACTGCGTTATCGGTATATTCCTGAAATGCCGCCTGGATATTCAAATGGTCAATCGCATTTATGTCAAATGCCGTGACAAACGTCTTTTTAATTATGGAAGGTATACCTTTTATATGTTTCAATATCGGTTCTCCTTTTAACGCATCCATTAAACTCCTTGAATAAAGGCCCTCTTCTCTTATTACTTCTTCAAGCAAAGGATTAACTTCAAACAAACGATTACCCTCTAAAACGTTCCTGCTAAAACTTAAAGCAAAAAGCGGCTCTATGCCTGATGAGCAACCACCGATTATACTTATTGTACCTGTAGGCGCAATACTATTTACGGTAGCATTCCTTAGGCGCAAATTCTTCTTTGCGTAAATTGAGTATTTATAGTTTTTAAAAACTCCCCGCTCTTTACCAAGTTCATAGGAACCGCGAATTGAACATTTACGGATAAAACGCATAAGAACTCTTGCAAATTTAACCGCCTCTTTTGAATTATAAGGTATGCGCAATTTTATAAGCATATCGGCAAACCCCATAACGCCTAAGCCGATTTTCCGGTTTGCTTTGGTAATTTCTTCTATTTGCTTTAAAGGGTATTTATTAATTTCTATAACGTTATCCAAGAAACGTACGCCTAGCTTAACGGTTTCCTCCAAGCCACGCCAATTAACTTTCTTATTTTTGACAAATTTCGCAAGATTTACGGAAGCAAGATTGCAGCTTTCATAAGGAAGTAACGGGATCTCACCGCAAGGATTCGTTGCCTCAATTTCTCCCAATGCTCTTAAGGGGTGCGTTTTATTTATTCTATCCAGGAATATCAATCCCGGATCAGCATACTTATAAGCACATAAACTAATAAGAGAAAAAAGGGTCTTTGCTTTTATTTTTTTTACCGAAAGGCGCGTCCTTGGATTTATGAGCTCTATATAACCGTTACTTCTTAATATTTTTATAAAATCATCGGTTATACCCACTGAAGTATTAAAATTCTCCAAAACTCCTTCTTTCAGTTTCGCTTCGACAAATTCAACGATGTCAGGATGGTTAACTTTCAAAATTCCCATATTCGCGCCGCGCCGCCTGCCGCCCTGCATAACGACATCAGTCGCTTTATCAAAAATCTGCATAAAAGAAACTGGGCCCGAAGCTTGCCCTTTGGTCGACATAACTAAATCTCCTTTCGGGCGAATGCGCGAGAAACTAAAACCTGTTCCGCCGCCGGTTTGATGAATAATCGCCATCGCCTTCAAGGAATCAAAAACACCTTCCATGGAATCATTTACGGGAAGCACAAAACAGGCTGAAAGCTGCCCAAGCTTTGTGCCAGCGTTCATAAGGGTTGGCGAATTAGGCAAAAATTCAAGGGCCGACATTTTCTCGTAGAATTTTCGCGCGAAATAACTTTCGTTCTTTGAAGAAAAATTCCTTTCTGCTTTTGCGACATAATCAGAAACCCTTTTAAACATTACCACAGGCGTCTCAATAACCCTGCGGTTATCATCCCGAAGCAGATAGCGCCGGCTTAAAACACTTATGGCATTTAAAGACAACTTAAGGCCGTCTTTTATGCCTAACTTTTCTTTGGCCACCCTTATGCTTTTGCGATAATTACGATAAAGTATATAGGCTTTTGCCACTTGCGGGTAGCCTGCCTTCATAAAAGTTTCTTCAACTATATCCTGGATACACTCTATAGGAATGGCTTGTTTTTCGTGTTTTTTGATGGCCGCAAGGGCACGCGGAAGGATTATTTTAACTAATTTAACGGCTTCGTTCCGGCTAAGGACTTCACTGGCGGCTTTTAATATGGCATCGTGAATCTTAAGGTGATTGAAATCTTCAAGCTTTTCATCACGTTTAATTACCCTCATAAATCTTTCTAAGTTATCCTCACAAAAATTCCCGCAACGGTGCCCGCTGAATTTGCCAAAATATCAAACGTCTCGAACCCTCTAAAGGGAAGAAAATATTGGATACACTCAATAAGCGTTCCCACAAAGAAACAATATAAAAATACCTTTATATAACAGTTTTTTCCACTGCTTATCTTAAAAGTATTTATAGCCAGGAATGCAAGTAATGTATAAATTAAAAAGTGTATTATTTTGTCAAGGAAAGGAAAAGAATCAACGCCGCTTTCGCTAACGGGGATAACAGAGATAAAAATAACAAAAGCTGTATAAGCAAACAAAATACGAAAAGAAAATAATTTGCGCATTAAGCTATTCTGCTTTCCTGCGCAGAGAATGTATTTTAGAAAGAAGAAAGTTCTCTAAATATTCGGTCATTACCGGTTTAGCTATAAATCCGTCTGCGCCCAGCTTTTTTGCTTCCGCGATATTCTCGTCATTATCGTACGCGCTTACTATTATTACGGGAAGCTTTGGCTGTTCCTGTTTTATTTTCTTAAGCATCGGGAAACTCTTCTCACCCTTAAGCAAAATGTCAAGAAGGACTATTTGGTAATCGGAAATATTTTTGGTAAGTGCGTCTGATAAATCATAGGCAACATCAATATCAAACCCTTTGCGCTTAAGGAACCTCGCTATGGCATCAGCAGTTTCTTTCTCGTCCTCAACCACTAAGATTCTGTCCATTTTACCTCCATTAAATATTTTCTAATTTTAATAAAAATTAACCCTATAAAACGTCTTCTTTTATTTTTACTGTGCGCTGCCTTATTTCTTCTATTTTATTAATTATTGCCCGTATTTTAGGCGGAACAGGCGCGCTGCTTATGACTATCTCTTTTGTTTTTTTGCCTATGCTTATTTTTAACCTTTCACCATCTAAATCAATGAAATCTTTATCCGTTATGTACTCATTCTTAAACTGGAAAATGTCCGCTTTTATAATAAAATCGCACAACCCCTCAAGTTCGGCATTAGATAGTTCTAAGTTATGTATTTTGGGAGCTTCATAATAATTATTCTCTGAAACAATAACTTTACCTCTATTTGTTATAATAACCTCATAATCCTGTGTTAAGGAGTGTTTTTTTACGGAATAAAATATGCTTATTTCAGGCGTTGGTTCGTAATACGGACGGTAATGGCCCGAGTAGACCCTCTGCCCTTGCGGCTGTGCAAATGAATATTGCGTAAATCCGAAGATAAAGCATAAAACCAGGATATAAAATATAAAATTTTTCTGCATCTGCATCTTTTTTATTATTTTATACGCTAATTAGGCATTGTCAAGTTACTATCAGTCTTAAATTTGTTAACCTAATTTCCGGCGGCCTGCGCTGCTGTAATCTTTTTATGCAGCCTTTCCGCCTGCAAACAAAAGGCCTCTATTTTTGCATCCATTAAAAGCGGGAAAGGATTGCCGTCAACTTCTATAGACAGGAAAGCAAGTTCATGATTATCCTCTGAATCCAAATACGTTCTTCCCTCTATTTCCATTTTTGTTTTTAAATTCATATTGCTGCTTAATATTGCCTCAATTATTCTTGAAGGCAGGCACGCAAAAGGCCCGACATTTATTATTCCGCAGGCAGAATGCATAATCTCCTTTAGCGCGGCGCCGACTACGACTATCGATTCTCCAGTCAACTGTTCGCTTACTAAATGTTTCCCAAAACGGATAATTTCTTCCATCTCAACAGAATCGTCGCTATAAAGACCCGAAATTGACAGTATATCTTTTATGCTTTTCTCATATTTTCTCTGCAGGCGCTGTTTTATAAAGAATTCAATTCTTCCGCTAATGCTTAAATTAGATTCAACTATCCTCCTTTTAACCAGATAATCGACATAATGCAGCCATTCCAGGACAGGTGCGGTTTTTACGACAAATCCCTTCTGAGCTAAACTCTCAATTATCGCATTGCAACAGAAATCATCTCTTCTTACATATATTTCACCCATTAAGGCGACCACTTTTGCCTCTTTAAGCGGATACTTTAAGGGGATGTTTTTGAGTGCGCGAGCGCTTTTCGCTAACTGTTTTTCCAGCCGTATACCGCTGTTTGATAAACAATGCAAAATCTTTTTCCATTCATTGTCAAATATTGCCATCGCCCTGCCTCTATCAGAAGCTAATGCCTTAAGGGCATTTTTCATATCATACATTGTATCGGAAATCGCCGCCGCTTTTAAAACAAGCTTATTAAACTTTACACCCAGGCCGGTGTAGCCGTTTTGAGTATCCATTGACCAGACTGCTAAATTTTTCATTTTTTTCTTCCTG
>JALOBR010000077.1 GCA_023228195.1 Candidatus Omnitrophota bacterium | reverse complement strand
TTTCAGGATGTTCTCCACTTCCTCATAACTCATTAAGGCGATACAATTATTGTGCTTGGGGTGCTCAATTATTACTTCATGCATACCGAATCCGCCCATAGAATTGTATAAACCGCTAATCCGTCTTCCCTTTTTCTCATCATTAGAAACTGCTCCGAATTTATTATATACCGAGCGCACCTTCCAGGAAGTTGAATCGCCTAAACGAAATGTCTCAACGGGTGTTTGAGCTTCATTGCCCGGACAAAAAGGGCAATTTTCTTTATATTCAGGTAAAGGTTGCTGTTCTTTTTTTGCTTTTATAAAATCTTTCGGCCTCTTGGCACGTTCCGTAGCAACTATCACCCATTCTCCGGAAATAAGGTTATATCTTAATTCAGACATATCCCCTCCTGATTTCTCTTATTGTTTTCTGCGTAGATTCCAAAATCCCCAGTAACCATTTATAGTACATAGTAAAAATATTTTTCCCCCGCCATAAACTGCGTACTGTCATTTCGTACCTTTATGCGCCTCTATGTGTATTTATGCTAATCTTGATTTAATCGCCTCCTGGGAAAGCATGCTTAATGATTTCCTGCTGCCCCCAGAAGACGCCTCAATCGGCTCTAGCATGTCCACCTCAACTTCTATGTTTTTTAAGCCCAGGAAGGAAATCAGATGCGGGATGAAATCCATATCGCCATACCAAAAGATAAAATCTTTATTTGTGTCATCTATGGCGCGGCCGTTAATTTTTTTATATCTTATGGCAAACGGAACTGTTACGGCAGAACTTGCAAGCGGTGCCTCAAAAAAAGAAGATTTAAAAAGAATATCTTTGGGGGAATTTGTGGTAGTGCCTTGCGGAAAAAATATAATATTTACACCACTCTCAAGCATAAAACTTATACGCTTTAGCTCTTCCTGCAATCCGCAGGCGCTGTTCCTATTTATAAAAATAGTCTGGGAAAGAAGGCTAAAAATTCCGAAAAACGGCCACGATTTGAGATCTCCACGCGCAACGAATACAAGGGGCAGGATTCTGCTTGCGATTATTCCATCAAGATACGTCAGGTGCCCGGTTACAAGAAATAAGCCTTTTTTATGCCTTATCTTATCAAATCCTGATACTTTTATTTTTATTCCCATAACAAAGACGCTGATAACGCTAAAAATGTGTATCGTAAAAGCGATATAACGCGCCTTATCTTTTGGAGAAAAAAAGAATAAACAATTCAAAACGGCAAACACTAAAATAAAAAGAAAAACTTGCAGGAATAAGAACAGGATTTTAAATGTTTTTATCATTGAATTTTTTTCTATACGCAATATTCATCTTACCAACGTCAAGCATCATAAAAAAATCAACCGTCTTAAAACAATTATCCAAGGCGGGCTCGGAACAAATGTGCGCTCCCATTTTTAAATAACCTTTGATAAGCGAAGGCAGGCTGCTTAAAATTTCCTTGATGTCCAAATCTCCTGAAAAAGGGTTGTATTTGCACATTTTTTCCTTAAGTGGAAAAACTCTGAAGTCATCTTTTGAAAAACAATTTGCCTTAAAATAAGAAACTATCTTACCTACGTAATCAGCATCCAGGCTCTCTATGCTCGGGCAACCAAAAATATATTTTACGTCATTTTCCGTCAGAAAAAAAATAATCTGCCTCCACATAAATTTAATTATTGGAAATTTTCTGTAAGGCTCGAGGACGCAGGCCCTGCTCATTTCAAGCACCTGACCATGGCAATTTTTCTTTATATTCGAAATGTCAAATTCTGTTTCGGAATAAAACCCCCGGAACCTATTTGCATCGGAACCCAATATAAGCCTGTAGCTGCCGATAATTTCTTTTTTTTCTTTATCTATGACGGCAAGATGGTGGCTGTAATCGTCAAACTCATCCTCCTCTTTTTCCTTCTTGCCGAAAAAAACCTTTCCTCGCAGCTCTTTAACTTCATCTAAAGACTTCTTATCCTTAACAAATATTACCTCAAATCTATCCTTGTCGCCTGAATGCATATTTGCCTAGATCAATCCTTTAAATCCAACCCCTTTATAAATTACTAAATGATCCTGCTCCTGTATTAACGGCTTTTTATTGCGCCAAAAAGTTTTATAAACAAATTCGGTTATCTCTTCTCTCTGCTTTAGATTATACCGGTGCACCTGCGGATACAAAAGAACCATCCACACTACAGCCATGAATTTTTCAAAATTATCTACGTCAAAATATACGCGGTTGGTGCGCAGTAATACCTGCGCTTTTTTAAACAGCGGACGTGTTTGTAAATCATTCTTAAACACACATAAATCCTGGTCGTTATGCACTCCGAAAAACTTTCCGGCAAAATAGTTATAAAGCCAGGTGGTAGTGAGCGGATTTACACTCTTTGAGCTCATAAGCACAGAATGCATAGCGGCGCAGGGCGCTAAAAAGTTGCGGTATAAATTATCAAAAATATCAAGCCAACAGCGCTGCTCACTGTAATAAAGCGAATGATGCAGCGTGGCAAGATGGATTCTTTTTTCTTTAAGCGTATCTTTAAAGAAAACTTTCCCATCTTTCGAATTTAAAAATATCTTATTGTAATCTCCCTTTATGGTGGTTACATGACTGGTATGCTGGCGTTTTATGCGCTCCCTTACGACACCAAGGGCATTATCATTTATATCGATAAGGTAAAGCCCGCTGCGGAAAGCTGTTTCCAGGATTCTAAATTGCGGCTCATCGCTTGAGCCTATCGATAGTGCGCGTAATTTTAGATTAAGCGGCAAAGCTTTATCGAGGGTGCGTATTACTTTGGTAAGTTCTTCTCCTATGTCTACCTTATCGTGGCTGTAGCGCGACCAAACTTTATCCTGGTCGCAGATATTGTCGTCAGCGGATCTTAATCCGCTGTCAATTATTTTTCTATACGACATTTTATTTCCCAATATCTTCATTCCAAAGCTCGGAATTTTTGTTTACAAAATCCCGCATCATCTCTTTGCATTCTTCAAGGTTAAGATTAAAAATGCGCGTGCCGCACTTTTTAGAATAACTTTCAGGGCCCTTAAATGTTTCATTCTCTCCTATAACTACAGTCGGTATTTTATAAAGCAGTATTGCCCCCGTGCACATATCGCACGGGGATAGCGTTGAGTATATAATACATTTACGATAATCCTTAGGTTCCAAGCGGCCGGAATTTTCCAAACAATCCATCTCGGCATGTAAAATTGCCGATTTCCTCTGCACGCGTTTATTGTGGCCGCGGCCGATAATTTTTCCGTCTTTAACCAGTACCGAGCCGATAGGAATGCCCCCGGCCTTTGCGCTAAGCTTTGCCTGCTTTATCGCCTCTTTCATAAATTTAATATGTTTCTTATTCATAATTTATCTGCCATCTACTTATATCTGTATATCTATAGAAAATTCGCCGTATCCGCCGTTTTTGATGCTTAATTTTCCGTCAACATCTCTATACCGGATATATCTATCAAACACTCCTCCGCCGGCAATTGTTACAGATATAAATTTGTTAATCTTGTACCCTAGACCTAAACCCAGGCGCATATCATTATAAATTAAAACCATATTTTTGGAATCGCCGTTTGTGACTTCAAACTCAGCGCCCAAGGGAAGTTCCATCTGCGCAAAAATCGTTAGCTTATCGTTTGGCGAATAAGCTATGCTGGGATCATCCGTTGTGATATTAAAAATAAGCTTTTCGTTGGGCTTATATACGAATCCCAGAATAGGAAAAAATTTATCTTTAAAATCAGGAAAAAATGCAAGGCCGCCGACAAAAACCCATTTATCATCGGGCTTATAGATAAGAAAAGTATTAGTTGGCATTCTGAAGGAAGACGTTTTAAAGCGCCAATCATCCCTGTAGATTGAAGGGCTGACTCCAAGATTTATATAGGTTTTATCTAAATTAAAAAACGGTAAAACTACATCTATACCGGCACTTATGCCGGTTAAATGCGAAGGCAAATTAATTCGTGAATCTTCCTTTATGTCGATATATTCGCTGCTTAAAGAAAAGGTTACTGGTATCTTATCAAAAAATTTGTACTCATAAGAATAATCAAATTCTGATTCAATAATACTGACGCGGGAATTTTCATCTTTTGACTTTGTTGAAGGAAGAAATGTCAGATACGATTCAATCTCGTGCTTTTTTACATCTTCATCGGGTTTATCTTCATCCTGAAGGATGACGCCTTCTTTAACCGGCAATGACTCGTGCTGGGGCGTAAACTTATCCTGCTGGGGTATCGGCTCAGAATCAACCTCGCTGGTGCTGGTCTGCGACAAACAAAAAGTAATTGGAGCTGTTAAAGTTATGAATATAAATAAAAATAATTTTATGTATTTTTTCATAGAATATTCAGATTTTTTAATTATACCAGAAAGTTAATAAGGCGGCAATCCGGCACTTAGAAAACTGCTTATTAGATTGCGCGGCCGAATTAACCCGGCACTAATTTCTACAACAACATTATATTTATGTTTCAAAAATTTAGACCGGAACAATCCTTTTTAATTTATTTTAAATATGTCTTAAAAAATTAGCGCTGGGTTACTTGTCCGCCTAAGTCAAGGCGGCGACGGGAATTTACAGACGCTCCGCTATAATTTACAGCCATCTTGAAACGGCCGTGGGTTATATGTCTATTAATAAATCGTTTGACTCGCTTATGCCATAGAGTTAAAATCAAATCAATAAATGAAGCCAAGAAAATTATTTTTAATAATTACGTCATTGATTATTATAGGTTTTATTGCCTACGCGTATAACCTGCCGAAACTGTTTAAATTTGACAAGAAAAATGCACTTAGCGAATGGCAGGAAAAAATATTTAAAAATCGCGTATTATACATAGTTGAACCGGCGGAAAACGGCGGCCAACTGGTTGCTAAAAGTAAAAATGCCTGCTCGGGATTAATCTATAAAATACGGTTTGACCCAAACAAATATCCGATGATAAGCTGGAAATGGCGCATTGTAAAGTTTCCGGAAAAAAATTCTTACGCAAGCGCGCTTTTACCAAAAAAAGACATCGGGCTCTGGGAAAAATTTCTTGTTCGTATAGGATTAAAGGCACCTCCTACGCCGCCTAAATCAACAAATTCAGCTGTCATAGAAAAAAATGCAAAGGGCGGTTGGCTTGAAAAAGATGATTATGCCGCTAGAATATATATAATATTTCCCAGCTGGATTTTTTCAAACATAAAAACGATAGAATACGTCTGGAGTGAAGACATGCCGAAAGGAACTATAATGACAAGCCCGTATTTTACGAACATAAAGTTAATTGTAGTTGAATCGGGGAAAAGAGACAATAACGAGTGGGTTTACGAAGAAAGAAACATACAAGATGATTATAGGCGTGCTTTTGGAAAAGCTCCAGGAGGCGTAGGCGCAATAGCTTTAATGACGGATACCGACAACACATTGTCAACCGCGGAAGCTTTATATGCCGATATAAAAGTGGGGTATGAAAAATGACAAAACTTAAAGACCGGAGAAAAAAATTTTTCGCAAATCCTTTGCATCGCCAGACTTTTATGCTCGTTTTTATGGCAGCGCTGGTACCTGCCACCATTGTAACAATCTGCCTTTATTACTTAATCTTTGGCATCGCCTCTGCGGAAATAGGTTTTCCTGAAGCAATTGCTTACAGCATCATACCTGCCGCCAAACGCGTAACCGCCATATTATTTTTTACTGCTCCGCTTGCCCTTTTAATAATACTTATCTTTGCCTACAAAATAACGCACAGGATAGTAGGCCCATTTGACAGAATTGTATATGAATTAGACGCACACTTAAGAGACAGAAGAAACGGGCATATTAGAATCAGAAAATCCGATAAATTCCACACTCTAGTTGAAAAAATCAACCATCTACTGGATAAAATTAAATTGCCCGTGGACTAGGTTATAACCGAACTGAAGAATTATTCTATCTTGTGGCCTGCGTTGAGGCAAAATCCAAGTTCCCAATAAATACAGTCAACATTTGCGTTTTCCGTGATTTTTATTTCACTGTCGCCGTTAAGCGTAACCACCCCATGCCATATCCCCTTATCTAAAATTACAGGCTTATCCAAATTGAAACAATGTATTTGCTTGGGGTCTTTTTCTCTTGCCACATAAAGAAGCGCCTTACCGGATACAGGCTCAAAACTTTCAAAAGTCTCCAGATGCTGCTCAAGCTTATCTATGATTCTATCCCTTACTATTAAATATGCTATCCTCCAACCTACGGTACCCTCTTCTTTTAACACTATATGAAAAAGATTCTTATCTCTACCGTGTAAATCTTTCTGCGGATGGTGTATGATATGGCCGAAAGATTTAAAATTTTGCGGTGTAATTTTTTTTATCATTATCTAATTTACTTTTTATGCACTGATGATCCTGTCTGTGATCATCTGCGGTTTACAATCTGTGATTATCTGCGTATTAACGCTTAAAATCACTTAAAGCAACCCACCAATTTGTAATATTATTATTCTTGGCAAAGTGCCATAATTTCTTCGCGCTTTTGTTTTTCAGAAAACGCGGAGCACGCTTAGTAAAATCTATCGCCTTTTTAAAACCCTGCTCATAATATTCTTTCGCCTGGAGTAAACATTCAAGTATATCGGCATCCCTTGCAATGATGCTTTCTTTTGATTTCTGCAATCTGTATTCTTCGCGAAGCCTCGACATCTCTTTGCGTAATTTCTTCGGCAAATTCTTAATTTGCCCCGCAAAACAACAATCCTCTGCGCTGTCTATGTTTATATAGCGTTGAGCCATTTTGTGTAAATCGGTTATACGCGCCTCATGCATGTCATTAAAAAGAGTAAGCAGAATTACCTTATAAATATCTGCCCCCTCCATACCTGCTAAAATATATCCTATGACCGCGCAACGAAAACTATGTTCCGCGACAGTCTCCCCCGGGTGTATGCCTAATACCTGCCAGCCGGAACGTTTAACATTCTTAAGCATCCCGGCTTCAGAAATGAATTGCATAATTTTTTTTATGTCTTTTTTGCTTTTCA
>JALOBR010000076.1 GCA_023228195.1 Candidatus Omnitrophota bacterium | reverse complement strand
TTCTCTTCATCAGAAACAGTAAGCTTAAAATCGCCAATACAATTATCTACTCCAACTCGTTCCAATAAATTATCCCATGCATCTGTTCTATGTATCCCGTCATTTTTGATCCTTATAGGATCGGTTAGCAAATAACCTCCCCCCGTCCAATCATAACCCAGGCTTCTTTTTGCCCGAATCATAAAAATAAGAAGATTATTCCTAATATCCCCCCTCGCATCCAAAATCAAATCAAATTTCTCATTTCTCAGACGCCTAATAAGTTTAAATAGCCCCTTCCAATCCCACTTCCAAAATGCGTATTTTCCCTTGAACTTAGTCCAGGGAAAATCATAAAGAAAATATTTATCGATAAAATATTCTTCTTTAAAAACCTCGCGAGCGAATTCTTTTGACAATAAAAAAATTTCGGCATCTGGGACCGCTTCCTTCATTCTTCTAAAAGCAGATCCCCCCATAATCAAATCCCCAATACCCCATATTTCTATAAACAATATTTTTTTAGGTTGGAATGGTTTATTAGAATTTACTTTGAAACACTTTAAGATACAAAACAAAGGAACAAGAGCAACATTTAACGTTTTTAAAAAAATACGGTTTAATGCTGTATTTCTAATCATAGAGATCGCTCATTTATAAAATATCAGGAATTTGCCGCACAACAATATCAACGGAAAGTCTCCTATTATAGCTTTTACTAAATAGAAATACGAAGTTAGCTTTAAAAATTTAAGGTTAGGAAAATACAATTACCAATGTCCAGAAGATCCTTTTAATAAATTGTAGTGAATTACTTAAAGAGCTTCCACGCATCAATAATACATCCAATCTAGCCCCTTTAATTAATTTCTGAATTCTGCTAATCCGATCGATCCGTTTCCTTCATTATCAAAAGCAGAATAATATAGATACAGACTATCTCCAATGGCTACAACATGGGGTGCTAAAATAGATTTATCATCAAATTTTCCGATACGACCAATATCAACAATGGGATTATTCTCAGCTTTAATCCAAGTAACAAGATCCCGAGAATAAGCCATTCCTATCCTATAGCAATTTTTTCCGTCTTCCCCTTCATAAAATAGAACAAAACCATCTTTTATCTTAATAATGCTTATTATTTCCGCACAACGCTCATCCCATTCACCCTTCAATCCTGCTATTAGAATAGGATTCTTTTTATACTTTTCCCATTTTATCAAATCCTCTGAAAACGCCAACCCGCTGGATATTTTTTTTCCATCCGAAGCTGAATAGTACATAAAGTAAACCCCATTGTGAAAATAAACTTTAGGAGCGAAAACACCGTAAGATTCCCATCCCTCTATTTTTGCCTTCGATAAAATCGGATTATCAGAATTCTCCTTCCAAGTTAATCCATCTTTAGATACCGCAAACCCTATAGCCCGGTCTTTTGTATGGACTACAGCCTGTGATATCCCAAAATCACAAAAAAGTTTTAACGCTTTTTTAGCGATTCTGGATTTAAAAATAAAATCTAAACGGCAGGAACGAATTTTCTCCTGAATAGAATAAAGGTAATGGGGAGAAGATGAAGACTCATAGAACAAATAATACTTTTCATCCTTTTCGATAATAAATGGTCCGTCTATTTTCTTACCCCATTTAATCATATCCTGATTAAATACTGGGTTATCTTTATATTTAACCCACTTCTTTAGATCATCGGAAAAAGCAACTCCAACCCCCCATTTAGACCTATTTTTATCTTGTCCCATAAAATAAAGCACTTTTTCGCCATTACCTAACAACAAGACGAAGGGACTAGCGACAACCCTTTCATCAAAATCCCCGCCCCCACCGTGAGTTAGCACCGGCAAGAGATTCTTTTCCCATTTTCCTGCTAAAAGCTGATGGTAAGTAAAATCTGACACTGAATAATGATAATTAACCATTTTTTAAAAATTAAGTATAAAACGTTTTACGAACGTAGGATTTACTATTTTAACTACCAAATTATACAAATTCAACTTGAGCAGTATCCTTCTAATAAAAATTAAAGCTGCGTATATTTGGTAAACGATTACCGCTTTTTTTTCATAATGAAATATCAGCCTGGAAATCTTCAGGTGCCTCCTAATCCCTCTTTCAGAGTATTCCAGCCTGTCAAATCTTCTTGTAGAAATCAAAGCCCTCTCAAACGCCTCCTTTCTTTTTCCAGCAGGATAATTTACAGTATCAAAATTCAAAGTTGCTTCGTCAAGAAAAGTCATAGAAGATGTTTTATAATCAGAAAGAAACCTCCCATTATTACTTACCCATCTCATCATCTCAGTATTAGGATAGGCATTAGCAATAGTCCAATAAGTAGAGATACCTAATTCTTTGGCGAATTTGATTGAATAAAGATCTTTTTCATAGGTGCTGCCGGGCAGTCCTATTATGAAAAAAGTCTGTGTGTTTACCCCTGCTTTTTTTAATTTTTTTATAGAATCGACGGTTTTTTCTATGGAAACACCCTTGCGCAAACATTTCCGAACCTCATCGTCTGCGCTTTCTATTCCCATTGCCACACATTTGACTTTCGAATCCGCAATCAACCTTACAAATTCATCATCTATCATCTCCACGCGTAATCCTGCCAAAAAATCTATAACTAGATCGTTAAACTTAGTTATCATTAAAGTCAATATTTTTTTGGCGCGTTCGAGATCAAGATTAAAATTATCCTCCATAAAATTAACACGTTTAATTTTATATGCCCTTTTGGCATAATCCAATTCTCCAGCAATGCTTTCCGGAGACCTGCTCCTCCATTTCTTTCCCGATACTAAAGGTGATAGACAGAAAGTACAGGAATATGGACACCCCCTGCTGGTAACAATCGGGTATGACGGAATAAAACCTTTATTAGCCATAACGGAACTAAAGCGGTCAAAAGAAGGAAATGGAAGATTCTCCAGATCATTTATAAAATCTCTTGGACCCGTATTGAATAAATTCTCGTTTTCTCTATAGATTATCCCTTTAATAGAAGATATCTTCTTTTCTCCTTGAAAATATAAACATAGCTCTTGGATTGTGAATTCCGCCTCCCCTATAACTCCTATATCAACTGGCAGCTCATTCATAAAACCATCCCCATCAATGCCCATATGAGAACCACCCGCCATAATAAGAATATCAGGAAAATTACTTTTAAGAAAAAAAACAATCTCTTTTGTCTGGTTAAAAAGTGTGCTACGAACGGATATTCCTATAACCTGCGGGGAGAATCGTGCAATAGCTTCTCTTATTTTATCGTAATCTATCGGCTTGGGAAAAGCGACAAATCCAGTAGTATCCACGTTAATATTAAGGTTTCTCAAATCAAGGATGTAAAACTCACAATTACAAGAATTCAACATCGCGGCAAGCATAGCTAAACCGTTGTGAAGTCCGAGGGATTGGGAAGGTTGATCAATAAATAAGATTTTCACTTTCTCTTTTACCCCAATTCCCATAACCCCTCCTCGCAGATCTCGTTATTTTTAGTAAACGTATTCATAAATAATCTTAGATTTTTCTTTTCGAAAACATAAATTAGTAACAGGTAAATAAGACTGGATACGAAGAGCGAAAAGAAACAGTTTATTTGCTTCAACACAACAAAACTTAGTGTAAAAGCGGTACAATATTTAATTATTCTCAATAAGGGCTTAAAAGATATATACAGCCCGAGATTCTTTACCATAAAACGATAAAGAGGAAAAATGATCGCCTCCGAGATTACTTTGGCAAGCGCAGCGCCAACGATACCCATTAACGGTATAAAAACAAGTGTTAAAACAACCATTACTACAGTCCTAATTAGCACAATAAATGAAAATTTATACTCCTGACCAGACGCAATCAAGCATTTAGCATAAGATGTGTTAATTGAAAGAATCACCAAACTCCAAGGAAGAATACTAAAAACTAATCCTGCTCCAGAAAACTTACCTCCGTATATTAAACTTATGGTTTCCGAAGAAGAGAAGGAGAGAAAAACGGCAACTGGCAACCACACCAAAAACATTCCTTGCGAAGAATAAGTCACTAAATCTTTTAAAAGATTCTTGTTCGTTTTAGCCGCCAAGGACATTGGAGGGAATATGGACATATAAAAACACTCACAAACTAACATTCCATATAATACAGGTCTATACGCTGCATTATATAAACCTAACCCTCTCTCTCCGGTAAACAGAGAAATTGAAAACATATCAAAATACAAAAAAACCCAAGCGCAAAATAAACCTAATCCGAGAGGAGCCGCACTTTTTAAAAGACCTACCTCTTTCTTGAAATCCCAGGTAAACTTAAAAATCCCGAATTGTTTTAGATATAAACAAAACAAGAAAATACTTGCGGCCAATCTACTTGCCAAGAATAATATTCCCACAAGCATAAAACCGCTAACATTCCGGACGAGAAAAACTAACCCCAACAAATACAAACCTTCCCTGATAACCAAAGCTATGGAACGGTACTGCATTTCCTCAAGCCCCTGATAAACCCAGTCGAAGAAAAAAGCTAGCGGAAAAAGGGACAAACAAAAAAGAACAATTACATATTTAGTATCGGCAGGCTTATTTAAGAAAAAAACAAAAACAAGCAGTGCAATTACAGATATTAAAGAAAGCAGTAATTTAAACGAAACGATCCTGCTTACATACTCTGAAACTTTCTTTTTCTCTTTCGCTATAGACCTAATACCAACTGTATTTAGTCCAAAATCGGCGAAAATTAAAAAAAACATCAATATTGATTCTGCAAAACTAACTTTCCCGAATAGAATAGGACCTAATACCCTAGCCAGATAAATACCTCCGCAAAAGGCCAGAATACCACTTAAAACTTGTCCGATAACCAATGAAATAAAGTTACCGCTAATTTTCTTTAACAGCATATTATCCTCTTTTTAATGCCACCCGTAAGGATAGTAGCAACTTCTGCATGGATAATTTGCGCGGGCATCTTTTATTCCGCTTCTCAGATTTTGATACTTTTCATTATTCCAAATTTTCAAGATTCCCTCCTCATTAATATTCCCCATCAATAACGCTGGATAATCGATTTTACCCTGTATGATTTTCCCGCCCTTCACGTAGAAATAATAAGGCTTGGGAAAACGAAAATGAGTACAAGCGCAAACATCGCCATTGTAATATATAGACATGGTTTGCCAGGGAGCACAACACATTCGGTAGACATCCGGGTAATTAAACTGAGGGAGTCTTATCCCAACCCCATATCGCTTTCCTAATTTTTTCACCAGCCTTACGGATTCGTCAAGCCGCGTTCTATCGATAGAAAAGATTGAATTATCAACGCTTTCCTGATTATGACAGATCAATCCCGTAAACCATATCTTTTCTATCCCCTCTTTAGCCGCAAATTTGACTACTTCAGAAAGCTCATGAATATTTTTTTTCTGAATAACATAGTTGATCGCGATAACAGGCTTCTTCAGTTTAAATCTACGTTTCGCGGCGATAACCCCCCTTATAATATTCATGACCTTATTAAAATCTGTTCCTTTTTTAATTGATTCATAAAGCTTTGGTTCGATACTGTCCAAAGAAAAACCTATGCAGTCCGTCTTGGCAGAAAACAACTTGTCTATATGTCCAGAGTTCATTAGCATCGCATTTGTAAAAAACATAGTCTGGCTTCCGGCCGCCTTTGCCATATGATGAAATTCCCAAAAATTAGGACTCATAAAAGGATCACCAAACGGCCCAACAAAAGTTACCAGGCGCGTGTAGTGAAAAATCGGCTCGATCTTCTGCATAGTTTCTAGAGAAGTGTTGTGCCCCAAAAACTCTTTAGGTGCAATTGTCCTGGCACAACCAGGACAAGACAAAATACAATTCGTGGTAACCTCCACCTCTATAAAAAGCGGATAATAATTCAAATGGGTAGCATATCTTTTTAAGCGATCGCCATTCAAAAAGTACTTCAAATAATTATTAATGCGCTTAAAGGAAAACTCTTTACTAAGCATAAATCCTCCTTGAGAAATTATTAAACATTTTGGTCAATCCCGTAGCGCCCGATTCTCTCTTTGGTTTGAAACTGTCTACATCCAGCACAGAAAACAGGAACCTTCCCTTTCGGATCAACGATCATTTTACGAAAATTCTTATAACGTTCAGAATTCCATATCTTTTTAAAATCATCTTTAAAAACATTACCGAACGAGTTCTTCCTCAGATTCGGCCTCTGATTAGACATTAAAACCTGACAACATGGCAAAACATAACCTTCCATCATTACGTAAGGCTCCATCCAATAATAGCACTTCTCAAGCGGTGGATTAAACTGTTCGATAGTATGTTCAAACCTGAAATACACACCCTTATTCATACGTTTCTTGATCTCTGCGATCAAATCTTCGTTTAGAGTGGAAACGTAAAGGTGTTTGATCGAATCAAAATACAAAAGCCCGGTAAAATTAATGGTAGTTAAATCAAAATCCTTACGGCTACCCAAACTGTTGATCAAATCGATAAATAAGGGTATCTCATTAACATTATCTTTTACGATAACATACCTAAAATGTAATTCCGGTTTACGTAGACGCAAGTCTCTCTTACGTTTAATTATATGCCGCACATTACTGATGACCTTATCAAATGAACATCCCTGCTTTAACTTCTCATAAGTAGCCTTGGTGGCCCCGTCCATGGAAATATATAAACCTTTCACCAAATGGATCAATTCATCTATCTCTTCATGGCTAAGATCGCTTAAATGGTCAACCAGGTAAACCGCCGCCTTATACCTTTCATTAAGATAACGCAGCATTTGCCAATATTCTTTATTGAGGAAAGCTGATCCTTCCCCCGTCATATTCACCCATCTCACGTTGGGAAATTGGTCTATAGTATACTTGAATTCATCGAAGGTTAGATGCCTGCGCACCTGACTGCCTTTTTCCCAATGGACATTCTCGCAAAAAACGCATTTTTTATTACATATTGTGGTAGTTTCAATTTCAAAATACCGCGGAATAGGAGCAAGGGCGGGAAACTTTGTATACACCCTGTCTAAACCGAAACGATACAACATCTGCAAAGTTCCT
>JALOBR010000075.1 GCA_023228195.1 Candidatus Omnitrophota bacterium | reverse complement strand
GCCTGCGGCCTTAATTCAATAGGCATGAAGCGGGCGAATTTTTCCCTTGAGGCAATACAGGTTTTAAAAAAAGCTTTTAAGATTCTTTTTTTTGAAAATCATACGCTTGATAAAGCAAAAGAACTGGTTAAAAGCGAACTGCCTTTGACCAAAGAGCTTAGCTACTTGCTTTCATTTATTTCTTCTTCTAAACGTGGATTGGGTAGACAATAGACACGAATTAATTAATCACGAATTATAGACGAATTGCCATCGATAGGAAAGGGGTCCATTCGTGTAAATTCGTTCCAAATTCGTGGCAGTTTGTGATAAATATGAAACTCGGAATCATTGCCGGAAATCGTCTTCTTCCTATCATACTTTCTAAAGCCATAAAACAAAAAAATCCTCAGATTGAACTTGTTGCCTTTTGTTTCCATCACGAAACATCAAAGCTTATCAAGAAATATGCAGATAATTGTTATTGGTTTTCCGTAGGCGATCTTGGCCGTCTTCGGGATGCAATCGAGAACGAAGGTTTGTCGGAGTGCATAATGGCCGGGCAAATTACGCCGCTACGCATTTTTAATCGTAGAAACTGGGATAATGAATTAATCAGGCTTGTTGACGAAACTAAGGATATGCGGCCGCACACTATTTTTGCAAACATTATTAGATACCTCGAACGACACGGAGTTAGATTCCTCGATTCAACTATATACCTGACACAAAATCTTGCCTCAAGCGGCTGTATGAATAATTTGGTTTATTCGGACTGCGTTAAAGAAGACATAAACTTCGGAACGAAAATTATTTCCAGATTCGTTGACCTGGACATTGGGCAAACTGCGGTTATTAAAAATAAAAGCGTAGTTTCTCTGGAAGCCCTGGAAGGAACCGATAACACGATAAAACGCGGGTTTAGGCTTGCTGGAGGCAGCTGCGTTGTTATTAAATTCAGTAAAACTAACCAAGACTTAAGGTTTGATGTTCCGGTTGTAGGAATACATACGTTAAAGCTTCTTGCAAGGATAAAAGCTTCTGCGCTTCTGCTGGAATCCGGCAAGGTTTTAATGTTAGAAAAGGAAAGATTTTTACAATTTGCGTCAAAGTATAAAATACCAATAATCGGCGTAAACAGGTGAGCGTGCAGCTATTTAGAATACCTACGGATGCTGAATCCTTTAAAAAATCTAGCCCAAAAATAGTTTTTTGTCTTTTACTGCCTATACTTCTTTTATCCGTATCAGTAAATTCTCGATGTGAAGAAAATTTTTCTCGTGCGTTTCTGGATAAAGCCGCCTCTTACAAAGAAGCTATGGACTACAAAAAGGCTATATCCGAAATCGAAGATAACAAAAACCTGTTGAACCAGGTTCAGGACATAAATTTCCTATCCCGCCTTTATTATCTAAATGGTCAAAGCGAAAAAGCAATAGCGACACTAAGCGCAATCGAAAACAAGGACTGGATCAGCTATCTTTATCTTGGCCTTTCCTACGAGGATTTAGGCGAAACTACGCTCGCCGTGAAAAATTACCTTGAATCGCTTAAGTTTAATGAAAATTTTATCGCACTTTACCGATTAGCCAAAATATATTACAAACATAAATCATACGAGAAGGCATCGCGCTTTTTTTCCAAGCTTATCGCGCTTGACTCAAGTACGCGATTTGCCAACTACTACCTCGCGGAATGCTTCCTAAAAACAGGTGACTACAAACGCGCCTACACCTATTCGGCAAAAAGCATAAATTTTTACCCGGATAATAAAGATATAAAAACTCAACTTCTCGCAATCAAGGATAAAATTGGCAAAGCTTTCTTTATTGAAACAAAACGGACGGTAGAACGCGCAAGAGATATGGTAAGGCTTATGTTTTACAAGCGCGAAAAAAATGTTCCAACCATCAAGGTGGGGATAGCCACCGACCTTAAAGATTTCACTTTTCGCTGCGGCGGCGACTTTACGGTTTCAGATTCAAAGAATTCATTCAAAGGCGAAAAAAACAAATTCTATAAGATTATATTTCAAAATAATCGGCTGTATTTGACTGATAATAGAACGGGTACAGTTTACAAAAAATTCCGCAACCAGGTTTTTATAAAAAGCCGGAGTTATCCTTTTTACATTCTTGATGTAAGCTACGGACGCACCAATTTTTGGCACAAAAAAATAGACAGAATATACAGAGGGGATTTCAAGCTCATAGCGAACAAAGACATTACGCTTATTAACATTATAAGCATAGAAGAGTACTTATACGGGGTTTTGCCGGCGGAAATTTTAGCAAGTTACGACAAAGAAGCGTTGCGCGCGCAGGCTATTGCGGCGCGAACGCTTGCATTTAGAAGCATAAAACAACAACGCCACGCAAACGAAAGCTTTGACGTTTGCGCGGATGTCCATTGTCAGGTTTACCAGGGTATGTCCGTTGAAACTGCTGCAACAAATAGAGCTGTCGATGAAACGAAAGGGCAAATTGTTTTATGTAAATCTGAGCCCATTGAAACAATATACCATTCAAACTGCGGCGGGTGCTTGCGGCCTGATGTCTTTAGCAAAAAGGAATATTATGCCCAAGGTTTTGATTCAACAAAAAGTTATCGCCCAATGTCTTTCTATGAAGAAGAAAATTGGTTTACCAGTTTTCCTGAAAATTTTTGCGCGCATTCTTATAAAAGTAATTACAGATGGCAAAGAGTTTACGATGAAGAGGATTTTTTGCTTGCGTTCGGATATCCTTTAAAAAACTTAACATCAATAATTCCGCAAGAAAAAATTACCTGTGGGGCGTATAAATTGATACAGGTAGAAACATCTAAAGATAAAACAAATATAAAAGGAGATTTTAATATACGCAATTATTTTGATAAATTACGCAGCAGCGCTTTTAAAGTAGATATAAAGTTTTCATCGCGGCACCAGGCAAAAATGATATTTTTTTGGGGAGCAGGCTTTGGCCATGGTGCGGGAATGTGCCAGGAAGGTGCGCAGTTTATGGCAAAAAGCGGATTTACTTACCAGGAAATAATACGGCATTACTATCCCCATACGGAGATAGTGCAACGTTACTGACCTATTTTAAAACAAGAATTATTTTTGGCAGAAGGATTAGGCATCCGGTAATGGCTGCGCCAAAAGAAGCCAGCAGCACCATACCGGCTGAAACTTCCTTTAACACTTTGACGTGATGGTCCCTGTAGGGCTTGAGTATATTAAGCACATTCTCAATCGCCGCATTAAATATTTCTGCTAATAAAACAATAGTAATTGTCGTTACCAAAATAGCTATCTCAATCAATGAAACATTAAGAATTACAGCAAATAAAATTATTAATACCCCGGAGAAGCCTACCAGCTTCGTATATCTTTCGTGCCTGAGTATCGTAACTAAACCCCTAAAGGCTCCGATAAAACTTTCCAGTAGATTTCTGTGCCGCCAAGGCCGTCTAATCATATTTTTAAGAGATATTTTTCTATTTCCATAGAAGTGTTTTTTTTCAAGATGCTCCACATATCTTTGTTTTCCATGCAAAGATAGACCGGGCTTTGCTTGTCATATCCTTTGATCCATTCTACCATATTTTCGTAAATTTTTCTTCTTAAAAATGAAGGATACCTTAATTTCTTATCTTCACCTATGAACAACTCCCCGTAAAAAATATTACTTTTTGGAAAACGCAGTTCATTAATTGACTTAAGGCGCCTGTGAGACCGTAGCGTTCCCAGGCTTATCCAGGCAAAAGGAGGAGTCAGGTAAGAATACAGATTACAAACTGTCTGCCGGTAAATCTGTTGCCAGCCGTCGCTGTAAAATATAGGGTCAAAATGGAATGCTAGATTATAACCTTTTTGCTGAAGTTCTTTCGCGGCTAATAACCTTTCCGTTAAACTTGCGGTCGCAATCTCTTCGCTCTCTATGATAGATTGGGGATTAAGCGACCACGAAATCACAATGTTTTTAGCGGGTGTAATCTTTAAAAGATTTTTTGTCTTATTACTTTTAGTTTTTAATTCAAAGAAAACATTTTTATCTTTAAAATAAGGTATCAGTTTTGTTGAATATTCTGTTATTTCATCCAACGCGAGAGAATCGCAAAATTCTCCGGTTCCTATTCTTATCGGTTTTTTTAATTTTTTCTCAAGTATATCAAATTCCGTAAAAAAATCTTCGATATTAGCGGGGAGAATTATTCCGGGAAAATTAGCATAACATTGCAAAAAACAATACGAGCAATCAAACGGGCAGCCAAAACCAAGATTAAGCACCCAGTATCCGCAGCTTAAATGCACCTTTGTGCATGGGCAGGGCTTAAGGAAATCCCATTTTTCCTTAATCAGAAAAACGATCGGTTCCTTAAGCTTTGAGATATGAAACCTGTCGGTATTTAAATAATCACTGTAACGATTTATTTCTTCAATTCTGACATCAGGAAATTTTCTGGAAAAGTTTTTAACGAGATAGCTGTTTTTTACTTCTTTTTCAACTAAAATTTTGGAAGGTTTAAAATCTGCTTTTACCGCATAGTTACTATCGAGAGGTTTTTGTATTTGATTAAGGAATATTCTTTTCGTATCTAATTGCTCCTTAGCCGCAGTCAGGGGAAACCGTCGCGCAATTAATGAATTTTTAAGGGCAAAAAATTTATTTCTGCCGCTGCATTTTTCACTGTCAGAATTATCCTTAAGGAAATTTAATATTCCTTCCAGCGAACAATTTTCCCTGCGGATAATCTCAAAGATAAGGCGCTCCAAGTCGCGTAATTGATTTTTATTCGGGCGGAATAGAAAGCCTTTTTCAAGTTTTTCTTTTAAATTATCAAGCATATTAATAAGTGCAAAATTTTTCAACGAGCGCCCGGTAGCGCTCTACTTCTTTAATCTTCCCCCGTTTAATTGCGCCCTTTATGAATATTCCACATTTCCTTTTTAGTTCATCGGCGGCAATCTTAAAATTATCACTGGTGAGCTCATTTGATTCGAGTATTTTCTTAAGAGCGTAAATTCTGAAGGTATCCATTGCTTCATACTTAAACGATTGCTGCCCCGGATGCCCGCCTTGTTTTATGGTAAGATAATACGGGATAAGAAAAACTCTGTGTTTATTGGTTGCACGAAGCCAGAATTCATAATCCTCGCAGGTAAGCATGCTTTCATCAAAGAGGCCGATTTCAGTAAAAATAGCTTTTTTTATAATTACGGTGGATGTGCCTATTGAACATATTTTAACGGAATTCCCAAAGACTGATCCGCTTGGTTTCTTATGATAAATTTTCTGGGAAAGAAGAAGCCCGTCTTTATACCATATTTCTTCGGTATGGAATATTTTATATTGCGGGTATTTTTTTATGTATTCATAAGCTATTTTAAGCTTATCTTCTCTGAATCTATCATCGGAGTCCAAAAGACAGATAAATTCCCCTTTTGCCTGTTTAATGCCGGCGTTACGCGCCGCAGCCGGGCCTTTATTCTCCTGATAAATATATTTTACCTTTTCTCCGCGGGCCTGCGTCCACGGGGCTTGCCCTTCAAACATCTCCCTGGTTTCATCCGTTGATCCGTCGTCTACCACAATAATTTCGTAGTCATCAAAAGTTTGCGCAATAACAGAATCAAGCGCAATTTTTAAAAACTGTTTACGATTATAAGTAGGTATAATTATACTAAAAAAAGGGTGTAGCATTTTAGTCTATCTAACCTTGGATTCGTAGTCCATTTTTTTATTGTAAAACATATTAAAATCTGGAACAATTAAGAAGAATGAAATATTCCGATAGTTGTTTTTTAAAACAATTAAATCATTTTTTAACTGCCGCGTAAATTCCAGATAAGCGCCTTCTGTCGCGTAAACCGAAGATATTTTGCTTTCGATTTCTTTCCCGAGGTTTTTTGCAATAATTTTTAAAATTTCTTCATAATTTCCCATCTTGTGGTGATAAAGCTCCATATCGACTTCTTTTACTCCTGACGGAAGTATTTCTAATAAATCCTTCAGTCCGGAGACATAAGGAATAAATGGCCCCACATGGATTCTCAAGTTAATATTTCTTCTTATAATTTGCGCAATTGTTTCTAAGCGTTGTTCTTGCGCGGGAGCTTTTCTTTCTAGAAGGCTTATTGGGGCGCTGTTTAGGGTAAAATAAATTTTGTTTTTAGTATTTTCCGAAATCAAGGGAAGATAGTCTTTTATTAAATGAGATTTAGTTAAAATAGTGTAAGGGGTTTTGAATTCATTAAGCGTTTTTAATATTTTTTCACTTAAGCGGTATTTTACATCTATATATTGGAAACATTCGGTTGTTGAACCAAGGAGCACCCGTTTTGGGTTAATCGTTCTAAGCTGGCGCCTTAAAACTTCTTCAATGTTTATTTTTACGCCAATTTCAGAGGCGGAGTCAATATTTTTAATATTTTTATTTTCCATGGAATAGCAATAAAGGCAGCCAAATTCACAGCCGCGATAAGGATTAATGCAATAATCAGCAAGAGTTATCTGGGTGGGGGAAAGTGCTTTCTGCGTTTTTATCAGTTTTATTTCCATCTTAGCTGCATCTTTTTACTAATAGACCAGGTTATTGATAAAGCTTTTTGTGTACCTGATTTTTTCTTTTTCCAGTGCACAAACGAATTGCCTGATTCGTTCGCATGCCAATTTGGTTGGAAATTCTTTTTTATCATCAGCCATATAGTCTATGAAAGGGTTTGCCTGCGCTATCTTCGGTATCATATTCTTATTTTTTATGACAAAATCAAGCGTAGAATTGAAGTCATTTTCACTTTCTCCGGGATAACCGAATATAAGGCTAATCTCAAATTGTAAGTTAGCTTGTGCAAGTTTCCTGAAAAAACCCAATGCGGTTTCAGGATCAAAGCCTTTATTCATATTTTTTAACGTGTCAGTCGACGCGCTTTCGAGGCCGATAAAAAGATTGTAACAGCCGCTGCCTTTCATCAATTTGCCAAGGTTTATATCAAAATTTTTATCTACCCGCATTTGCGCTTCCCAATTTACCTTAAGATTATTTTTTATTAAACTTTTACATAGTTCCTCTAACCACTCGTTATTGGAATTTATCAGTGAATCGCAAAAAACAAAAGTATTTATTCTGTGTTTTTCGGTTAGGCATTTTATCAAATCGCAGATATACCTTGGGCTATGCTGCCTGAATTTTTTATACAATTTCCTTTCTGAACAAAAATTGCAGCTGAACCTACAGCCTCGCGAACTTAACAGAGGGATAGCGTTTGAATAACTTTTCATATCAAGACAGCTAAAATCAAGGAAAGGGAGGTTATCAATGTCTTCCAGCTCTTCAAAATGCTGAATTTTTTCAGAGATTCCACTAAGTATTTTAAGTGTTGCCTTTTCGCCTTCACC
>JALOBR010000074.1 GCA_023228195.1 Candidatus Omnitrophota bacterium | reverse complement strand
AGTTATCTTGGGGATAAGGTTGAAGAAGTGGTAATTACCTGTCCGGCGTATTTTGACGATAACCAAAGAACAGCAACAAAGGATGCCGGTGAGATAGCGGGGCTTAAGGTACTCAGGGTTATTAACGAGCCAACTGCGGCGTGTCTTGCGTACGGCCTTGAGAAAGCAGGAAAAGAATTAAAAATCATGGTTTTCGATTTTGGCGGCGGAACCCTTGATGTTACCATTATGGAAATGTGGAAAGAAGGCGGATTTAAAGTAATGGCAACAAGCGGAGACACTCAGCTTGGCGGAACAGATATGGATAACGTTATAATTGATTACATTGTAAATCAATTTAAACGTGAGACCGGAATTGATTTACGTAACGATAAAATGGCAATACAGAGAGTAAGGGAAGCTGCGGAAAAGGCAAAGGTAGAGCTTTCAAGTACTCTTACAACAGACATAAACCTCCCCTTTATAACCGCAGATAGCAGCGGGCCAAAGCATATGACAATGTCAATTAACCGCGCGAAAATTGAGGAATTAGTCGGCGCTATCGTAGATCGTTGCCGCGGGCCGTTGGAACAGGCTTTAAAGGATGCAAAATCTGCTTTTGAAAAAGAAGGAGTGACTTTTGCTGATAAGACCGCGATAGATAAGATTATTATGGTAGGCGGCCCTACAAGAATGCCGATAGTTCAGAAGTTCGTAGAAGATTATTTCGGTAAAAAAATTGAACGCGGGGTAGACCCTATGGAATGCGTCGCATTGGGGGCGGCAGTACAGGCGGCAATTATCAAGGGTGACGTAAAAGATGTGTTGCTTTTAGACGTTACCCCACTTTCTCTGGGTATTGAAACTTTAGGCGGAGTAAATACAAAGCTTATAGAAAGAAATACAACTATACCTACTAGGAAATCCCAGATTTTTTCAACAGCTGCCGACAATCAGACTGCGGTTACAATACGCGTAATACAAGGAGAAAGGACTATCGCTGATGCCGAAGGTAATGTCGAGCTTGGCAGGTTTGATTTGGTTGGTATTCCTGCCGCGCCGCGAGGAGTGCCTCAAGTTGAAGTTGCCTTTGACATAGATGCGAACGGAATCGTTCATGTTTCGGCTAAAGACTTAGGCACCGGGAAAGAGCAGTCAATACGTATCACCGCTCCAAAGAAACTTTCCAAAGAAGAAATAGATAAGATGGTTCATGATGCCGAGAAATTTGCAGCTGAAGATGCGAAAAAGAAAGAAGAAGTAGAAACAGTAAACCAGGCCGACCAGCTGATTTACGCGACAGAAAAATCATTGAAGGATTATGGTGATAAAATTTCGCAAACTGAACGCGCCAACATTGAAGCAAAAACTAATGATTTAAAAACGGCAGTTAAAGATAAAAATATAAGTATGATTAAGAAGGGTATGGAAGAGTTAACTAAGGCAGCGCATAAGCTTGCTGAAGAAATCTATAAGAATGCATCTCAAAAACAGCAAGAACAGGGAAAAGCCACAGGTGATGCGGGCCCTCAAGCCGGGCCTCAAGCCGGCCCTCAAGCCGGGCCAAGTCAGGAAGGACCGGAGCCGGAGAAGAAAGAGGATATTATCGACGCAGACTTTAAGGAAGAAAAAGATAAATAGCTCTCAGCCATCAGTCGTCAGCTCTCAGCAGCTGACAGCTGATAACTGACAGCTGATAACTGAAACAATGAGCACTCAAAGAGATTACTACGAAATTTTAGGTGTGAAGAAGACTGCTTCTGTTGAGGAGATAAAGCGGGCATACCGGCAACTGGTCATGCAATATCATCCTGACAGGGTTGCTCCTGAAAAAAAGAAGGAAGCTGAAGAGAAGTTTAAAGAGCTTTCCGAAGCTTATGCGGTTTTAAGCGACTCCGGCAAGAAACAGCTTTATGATCAGTATGGCCATGCGGGCGTTGATTCGCGTTATTCTACCGAAGACATTTTCAAAAACGCTGATTTCTCGGATATTTTTAGAGGCCGTCAGGGCGCAGCGCAGGGAGATTTTGGCAGTATTTTCGAAGAATTTTTTTCTGACCTTGGATTTGGCGGGTTTGAGTCTTCCGGCCGTCAGCAGGGCCGCAGGCGTCACGGCGAAGATATTCAAATCGAAATGATGGTAACGCTTGAAGAGGCTGCTTTTGGAGCAGAGAAGGAAATTTCTTTCTACCACTTCGAAAATTGTTCACAGTGTAATGGAAGTGGTGCCCAACCAGGTTCAAAAAAAGAAACTTGTCCTACGTGCCGCGGTAGAGGGGTAGTGTCCAGCGGCATGGGTTTTATAAGCTTTTCGCAAACCTGTCCTACTTGTCGCGGTGAAGGCGCAACGTTTAAAAATCGCTGTTCAAAATGCTCAGGCCAGGGCAGGATAAAGACTAAAAAGCAAGTTAAGGTGACAATACCGCAGGGAGTCGATGATGGCTCTGTGCTTCGCCTAAAAGGTGAAGGTAATTATGGGGAAGGCGGATACGGTGAATTGTATTTGCATATCGGAGTAAAACCGCATATTCTTTTCCAGAGGCAAGGCGATGATGTCAGATGCAAAGTAAAAATAAACGTTTTTAAGGCCATGCTTGGCGCAGAGTTTGAAGTTCCGACTTTGTCAGGAAATGTTAAAATGAATATTCCATCCGGAACTCAGCCAAACGCAGTTTTCAGGCTTAAAGGGAAAGGAATAGCTAATTTACGTACAAAAAGATTAGGCGATGAGTTAGTTGAAGTTGAAATAGAAATACCAAAAAGGCTATCTGTCAACGAAAGAGACGTTTTACTTGAAATAGCAAAAGAGCGGGGCGAAGCCTAATACGCGAATAGCTACTAATTTGAAACGAATGTCCAAGAATAAAGAGGAATTTATTCGTGGTAATTTGTCTCCTGATTCGCGATAATTTGTGTTTAAGGAACTTGCAACTTTTAACTTTCTGTATATAATATCAGGGAGGTTTTTGCCATGCCAACATACGATTACGAATGTACAAAATGCGGCCATCATTTTGAGGCTTTTCACAAAATAAATGAACAGAAAAAGATAGAATGCCCGAAATGCAAGGCTGTAAGTAAAAAAAAGATAGGCGCGGGAAGCGGCTTGATTTTTAAAGGCAGCGGTTTCTATGCCACGGATTATAAAAAAAATAAATCCTGTGATTGTCCGAATAGTAAAAACTGCAATAAAAAATAACCCGGTTTTTTCCTTTTAAGCTTTGCAAAAATAATCGGCAAAATCTTTTAAATTTAATGACAGATACAATAAGGCCTTTCAGGGCTACATACTACAATCCTTCATTTTCCCGGAATTTTTCTGCGCTTACTTGCCCGCCATACGATGTTATAAGCAAAAAGCAGCTTTATTTATTAAAAAGAAAATCCCCTTATAATTTTTCAAATATTCTCATCGCAACCAATAACGACTACAAAGAAATAGGCGAGCGTCTGCGCAATTGGATTGCTAAGCAGGTATTGGTGGATGATGTTGATGAATCTATATTTCTTTACGAACAAAAATTTAAAATCGGGAAGAACAAATTTAGCCGTTTCGGGTTCCTTTCGCTTTTAAAAATAAACGAAAAAGGATCAATTTTCCCTCATGAATATACTTTGAGCGCTCCCAAGGAAGACCGTAAAAAAGTAATAGAGGAGGTCGAGGCCAACCTAAGCCCGATATTTGTGATAGCGCCTAAAAGAATTGCTTATTTCCACACATTGTATAACCGGTATCGCGGTAAAAAACCGTTTATGAAATTTAGGGATTTAGATGGAAATGAAAACCGGGTTTGGAAGATAACCGACAAAGATACCATAGAAAAGATATGTTCACAGGTGAGTGGCAAGAATCTCGTAATAGCTGACGGGCATCATCGTTTCGAGGTGGCTTCCGGTTATTACAAAAGGAACAAAAAGCGTTTTGAAAATCTTAATTATATAATGAGCTATATAACAGACGCGCAGCCTGGACTCGTAATACTTCCTACTCATAGGGTAATCTCGGTGCCGGATTTTGATGGTGCGCTTTGTGCGTTTGCCGGATATTTTGACGTAAAAGAAGTTAAAAGTGATAATGCCATTACTTGTAAACTTGAAAAGGAAAAGAAATTTTCTTTCGGCGTTTACAGACGGGGAAAATTTTATTTTTTGAGGTTGAAAAATGAAGCTATCCTTAATAAGCTTTTCCCGGCATCTCCATATAAGAAGCTCAATACTTATCTATTGCATCAGTTTGTTTTCCCTATGATTAAAACAAAAGGTGGCATTCAATATACACACGACATAAAAGAAGCAAGAAAACTCTCAGGTTCTGATAAAACCGCTTTTATCCTAAAATCTGTATCTCTTTCGGCAGTATTTGATATAGCAAATCGCGGCTATCGCCTGCCTCAGAAGTCGACGTATTTCTATCCCAAGGTTTCCAGCGGAATAGCCATACGAAGATTTGCGGCTTGAGTTGTATAAAAGCGGAGAAAGAAGTAAGATGCTACTATGAGAATATTCAAAAAACCATTTCGTTATACTCTGGCAAGAAGAAAAAAGGAAATGCCTGGCGGGCTTTGGAGTAAATGCCCCAGTTGTTCCCACCTTATTTTTAATAAAATACTGCAGGAAAATTTCAAAGTGTGCCCTAAATGCAATTACCATTTTTCTCTTGTTTGTTGGGAGCGCATAGAATTACTTGCGGATGCCGATACTTTTAAAGAATTTGATAAGGATATGGAATCTTTAGACCCTCTTAATTTTGCAGGCCCCAAATCCTACAAAGATAAATTAAAAGAAGATGCAGAGGAAACCGGATTGAAAGACGCGATAATAACCGGTGAAGCAAAAATAAACAAAAAAAATATTGTTCTCGCAGTCACAGATTCCCGTTTTATCATGGGCTCAATGGGGTCTGTGGTGGGTGAAAAAATTACCCGTTTGATAGAGTACGCAATTGACAAAAAGCTGCCGGTAATTATTGTATCGGGCTCCGGCGGAGGAGCGCGTATGTATGAGGGGCTTCTTAGCCTTATGCAGATGGCAAAGACATGCGGGGCCCTTTCGCGCTTGAAAGAAGCGCGTTTGCCGTTTATCTCCGTGCTAACGCATCCGACAATGGCAGGCATCATGGCATCGTTTGCGGGAATAGGCGATGTAATTATTGCCGAGCCGGGGGCTTTAATAGGCTTTACCGGACCGCGAGTTATAAAACAGACAATAAAACAGGATTTGCCTAAAGGCTTTCAGACCTCTGAATTTAACTTAGAGCATGGCCTTTTAGATATGGTAGTGAGTAGAAAAGATTTAAAAGCGATTTTATCCAAATTATTATATTATTTAACTTGACATCTCTTTAAGTAAAACATAAAATTATGTTTTATTCGGCATTTTAATTATTGATTTTTCTATTTACACTCTTTCCTAAATCTTAAAAAATATGGCACAAGTTAGCCTTAAAAATGTAGTTAAAAGCTATAACGGCGATTCTCTTGCCGTTAAGAATGTTAGTTTGGGTGTTGAGAATAAAGAATTCCTCGTTCTTCTTGGGCCTTCCGGATGTGGTAAATCAACCACTCTTCGCATGATTGCCGGCCTTGAATCTCCTACTGAAGGAGAAATCTATATTGCGGATAGATTGGTAAATAACGTTCCGGCTAAAGATAGAAATATCGCGATGGTTTTTCAAAACTACGCGCTTTATCCCCATATGTCGGTTTATGAAAATATGGCATTTGCGCTTAAGCTGCGTAATTATGCCAAGACAGATATAGATAAACGCGTAAAAGAAGCAGCTTTGATATTGAGTATAACGCATTTATTGAATAGAAAGCCCAGAGAGCTTTCAGGGGGAGAGCGCCAGAGAGTTGCTGTAGGAAGGGCGATTGTAAGAAAGCCCCTTGTTTTTCTTTTTGACGAACCGCTTAGCAATCTTGACGCGAAACTTCGCGTACAAATGCGCACGGAAATCCACAAGCTGCATCTTAAGATTCAAACTACAATGATTTATGTTACGCATGACCAAACGGAAGCAATGACTCTCGGTGACCGAATCGCCGTAATGAAAGATGGGAATTTACTTCAATTGGATACCCCCCTAAACGTTTATAATAATCCTGTTAATAAATTTGTCGCAGGGTTCATCGGTTCTCCCCCGATGAATTTCATGAAAGGAAAAGTTATAAAGAAAAATAGTAGCCTTTATTTCGACGAAGGTAATTTTAAGATAAAGATACTTGAGGGGATGTATGATAAGCTTAAAGCTTATATGGATAAAGAGGTTATATTAGGCCTACGCCCGGAAAATATTTACGATAAACTATTTGCATCAAATTCTACCCCCGATAATACGGTTGCCGTAGTCTGCGATGTTGTTGAGACTATGGGTTCGGAGAATTACGTATATCTCTCCAGCGGAAAACATATCTTTGTGGCGGTGGTTGAAGCTTCGAACATACCTTCTATCGGAAGCATGATAGAGGTTGTTTTCGATATGAAGCGGGTTCATTTTTTCGACCCAGCTAACGAAGAAACCATTGTATAATCTTGTTGCAACCTTAAGCCTGCTATTATTTCTTGGATTTGCCTTAATAGCTTCTATTATAGGTAGAGTAAGTTTTTTATTCTACGCAATTGCCCTCCTGATATTTCTTGTAATTTTTTGGATATTCCGCAAAATTAACTTTAAGATAGCTTCAAATTTTCAAATCGAAACCGAAAAGCTTGAGGAGAAAATAAATCTTTTATCGCAGGATATCTGCGAAAAAAAGAAAATTTCAATTCTGCTTCCGGATAAATCCAAGAAAATAGAATCTCTCTTTGAGGTTTCGCATGAATTGATAGAGTTGTATAATTTTCAGGAAATATTGGATTTTCTGCTTAAGTCTTTATGCTCGGTGTTTGCGTCCGCGGAAAATATAATGCTTTTTGTCCTCAATAAAAATTCGCTTTCTCTGGAGCGCTCTTTTAAGAAAGAGGAATATGTAATTAAAGAAAAATGCGGAGATATTATTGAAAAATGGCTTTTAAAGCATAACCAGTCTTTGATAATAGATGATTTGTTCAAAGATTTCCGCTTCGATTGTAATAAAATATCAGCTTTTCGTGAAAGAAAAATCCGTTCTCTTATAGCTAGCCCAATTTCTGTGGGCGATATTCTCCATGGCACTGTACGTATCGAAAATAAAACGCCTTCTTCTTTTTCTTTTGATGATTCCCGGCTGCTTCGTGACATGTGCGACCTTACTGCTGTGGTCTTAGAGCGCGCTACGCTTTTTACTAAAGCAGAGGAGCTTGCCATAAGGGATTCGCTGACGTTTTTATTTGTGAAGGGCCATTTTTACAAGCGCGTCGAAGAAGAACTTAGGCGCGCGCAGTATAAAAAGAGCAACTTGGGAGTAATTATGATTGATATAGATGATTTTAAAAAAATAAATGATACTTATGGGCACATAGTCGGAGATATTATTTTAAAGCGGCTGTCTGCCGTGTTGATTGAAACCGTAGGGTCGG
>JALOBR010000005.1 GCA_023228195.1 Candidatus Omnitrophota bacterium | reverse complement strand
GTATTGAAGAGCTCAAATGAGACTTACATTTTTTTAGGCAGGGAGCCTAAAAAAATGTTTAGTTGAATTTGACCCCACACCAACTTTTGTTTTATGGTTGGGTGTGGCTTTTTAGATTGTCTCGTAAAGATGTCTTTTGTAGAAATAAAAACATTCTTTCAAAAGTTGGTGTGTGGGTTAATTCAATTACGCATTTTTTCTGCGCTATAGCTTGAAAAATGCTATTTCATTAAAAATGAGCATAATTTACGAAGCATTAAAAAAAGTAGAAGCCGATACCAATGACAAGGCCGTTAAGGCCAATTGTCTGCTGCCTAAAGCGGCGATTATCGCGCCTAAACCGCCCAAGGAAATAAATTCAGCTTTTTACGCAGTAATCGCTATATGCGTTGTTTTAACTGTCCTTATAGCTATCGGCGCTTATTTTTCGAATCGGAATTTACAGCCGTTGGCCGCAAAAGGTTATTTAAATGAAAAAAAAGCCGTAGAAACTAAAGAAGAAACGCTTGAATCAAGCAAAATAAACTTTGGTAAAATAAACGCCGAAACGCCTGTAGTAACGCCTGCCGGTTATAGCCTGCAGGGAATAGTTTATGATGAAAATTCCCCCTTTGCGATAATAAACGGTAAAACCCTTAGAAAGTCAGATACAATAGATGATTTTATCGTATCGGATATTGCGCCCACCGTTGTAACCTTGAAAAATTCGAAAGACGAAAGAGAACTTACCCTTACTTTTTAATCATTTCTTCAGTAAAAAATCAAACAAACGGCTTAACCGCTATAATTTTAATTCATTGCGGCGGCTAGGATAAAAATAATTACTATGGTATAATTCTACCCATGAACCGGTTCCGTTTGTCACCGGTGTGACTTGTGATTTCGCGCAACTAACGAAATCATTAAAACCAAAAGCCGCAGATTTAAGGCCGTGGAGCTTCAAAAACAGACACCTATGGCAGAAGATATAAAAAATTATACACTCAGTGAGCTTAAAAGCGCGCTTTCAACGAAAGGATTTGCTCCTTATTGCGCCGGCCAGGTTTTTAACTGGATATATGCAAAGAAAACAGAGAATTTTGATTTGATGACAAATATCTCGAAAGAAATGAGAGATTCGCTTTCAGAAAACTTCTATTTCTCGAAATTGAAAATATCAAAACGGGAAGTATCTTCAGATAAAACAGAAAAATTCCTTTTTGAGCTAAGTGATGGTGCAAGCATAGAGTCAGTATTTATTCCTGAAGGCAGTAGATTCACTCTCTGCCTGTCAAGCCAGGTAGGGTGCAAATACGGCTGTAAATTCTGCATAAGCGGGGCCCGCGGCCTTAAAAGAAACCTAACCGCAAGTGAAATCGTAAATCAATATTTAACAGTCAGCGGTCTAATCGCCGAAAAAATAACGAATATGGTATTTATGGGGATAGGGGAGCCGCTCGATAATTTCGAAATGACGGTTAAGGCTATAAAGATATTTACCGAGCATAAAGGGTTGGATTTTGGTAAAAGAAGAATTTCTGTTTCAACGTGCGGTATCATACCGCAGATAGAAGAACTCTCCCGGCTTAAGCTTGGAGTGAAACTGTCGGTATCGCTGCATTCGGCAGACAGCGAAATACGTTCTAAAATTATGCCGGTAAACAATAAATACCCCTTGGGCGAGCTTATGAAAGTTTTAAAGAATTTTAGCGAGAGCGAAAAATATCCGGTTACTTTCGAATACGCATTATTTGGTTCGCTTAATACAAGCAGGCTCGATGCGCAAAAGTTGATTCGGCTGCTAAAGGGCATGAATTGTAAAATTAATCTTATACCTTATAACGCGTCCCAGGGGGCTTTCAAGCAGCCCACGCCTTTAGAGGTTGAAGATTTCTGCAAGGAGCTTGAGAATGCAGGATTGTTTTATACTTTAAGAAAATCGCGCGGGCAGGATATCCATGCTGCCTGCGGGCAGTTGTATGCTTTGTGGGGTTGATATGGAAGGAAAAAAAAGATTTAAACAAATATTCATTAAAATTACTGCAGCGGCTGTTCTTTTAGCTGTCGTTATTATGCTGGGCAATTTCTTCTCCGGAAATTTAGAAAGAATAAATACTTTTCTTAAAAGTACGCCGCTGATATATTCATCTTTAGTTTTTATAATACTTTATGTCTTGGCTAATTTCGTTGTATTTTGGGACGTAAAAGATATACTTAAGCCTGTCGCGGCAGTCATTTTCGGCGCGTATCTTAGTACTTTATTTATTTATATCGCCGAAATAATAAATGCATTTTTATTTTTCAATATAAGCAAAATCCTGGGGCGGCAGTTTGTTGAAAAAATACTTAAGGGTAAATTTAAAAAATTCTATGAAAATCTCGAAAATATAAGTTTCGGCTGGATATTTATGCTAAGGCTGCTTCCTTTGATCCCTTATAGGGTAATGGACGCCGGTTTTGGTTTAAGCAAGGTAAGTTTCAGAAAATACTTAGCAGCGGTTATCTTGGCTTCGCCTCCGAGGATATTCTGGATACAGTTTATAATGGCTTCTGTCGGAGGGTTTTCTTTCGAAAAAATAATGCAATATTACCAAAAAAACAGCCTGATTACTTTTTTTGTGCTTATTTATTTTATAGTTTCAATTATTATAGCTTTCAAGTGGAAGAATAAATTCAAATGATGTTTTTTATGGTTTGGTTCTGTAATATAACAGATAAAGATACTTCGGGCGCTCTTATTGATAGCGTTTTTAGTATTGATTCGCACTGTGTTTTTTCTGCCCGCTTCGCCAAGCGAAGCGAGGCGAGCGCCGTTTGGACTTGAAAAAATCACGTGCTCTATTTAAAGGAGGATCCGGGTGAATCCCGCCATTCCAAAAACAAAGGATGATTATCTATAAAAAAGCAATAAATTTGGCAAAATACAATGGTTCGAATAAAAACAATAGTTTTAAAAAAGGAAGGGCAGGATGAACGAAATATTCTATAAATTACCAAAAAACTTTCTTAAAAAAATTGAAGAGCTATACCCTCACCATTTCCTGCAGGTATTAACTACATTTTTGGTGAAGAAGCAGGCCACTTTCAGGATAAACTATCTAAAAACAGATTTAGTAAGCTTAAAGAAAGAATTGCTTGCAGACGGTTGCCGGTTTCAGGAGCTGCCATTTCCTAAGGGGGCATTTATTTCGAAAGTCCCCTTTAAGGGGTTGCAGCAAACCCTTGTGTATCGAAACGGGTTTATATACGCGCAAAATGTTTCAAGTATGCTCCCGGTCATTGCCTTAAACCCACAAAATGGGGAAAAAATTCTTGATATGTGCGCTTCTCCCGGGGCAAAAACTACCCAGATAGCTTCTCTTGCTCCGAATGCGGAAATTATAGCTTTTGAGAAAGAACATATCAGGCATTGTAAGCTAGAGGCTAATTTAAAAATTCAGGGAGTGACTAACGTGGAAACCTTTGCGCAGGACGGTTTCTGGGCAAGAAAGAAATTCCCGGAATATTTTGACAAAATTCTGGTGGATGCGCCTTGTTCCGCGGAAGGCCTCTTTGACCTTAATAATCCAAGAAGCTATAAATACTGGAATGAAAGAAAAGTAAAAGAGCTCCACGATAAGCAAAAATCTCTCCTGCATTCCGCATTCTTTGCTTTAAAAGAGGGAGGAGAGATGGTGTATTCTACCTGTACCTTTTCTCCAGAGGAAAACGAAGAAGTAATAGACTGGTTTATCAATAAATTTAAAGAAAAATTAGAACTTGTGCAGATAGAGTTTCCTTTAAATAATGTTTTTTGCGGCCTCACTAAATGGCGCGATAAACGTTTTTCCGATACCTGTAAACTCACAAGGCGCATAATACCTAATGAATTTATGGAAGCTTTCTTTGTCGCAAAATTGAGAAAAATTTCCAGCTAATTTTAAATAACGATATTGCAAAATAGCTTAGGTTTTGTCTGCGGATAAGGACTCCTGAAGTCATTTCAAAGGGTTTTAAACTTAAAAGTAACAGCAAACTTACATAAAATAAAAAAGGGCGCAATTTGATATGCGCCCTTTTTTATAATAGACTAATTTTTAGTTCAAAAGTGCTTTCAAGTCTTTGGAGGCTCTAAAAGCTATTTTCTTCTTTGCAGGAATCTGAATGCTTTCGCCGGTCTTGGGATTCCTTCCTGTTCTTGCCTTTGTTTCCTTTACCTTGAAAGTGCCAAAACCAGAAATTGCTACCTGGTCCTTTTTCTTAAGAGAACCTTTAATGGCATCAAATACTGAATCAACTGCTGTCTGTGCTTCTTTCTTGGTGCAACAATTCTTTGCTACTGCTTCAACTAGCTCTGCCTTATTCATTTAGACACCTCCTTTTAACGGAATTGCCCGGACCTAATGTCGGGACTGTTTTGTTTGAAAAAGTTAATATTTTCAACCACTTTCAATATTGTATAACTTAGGTTTTTCTTGTCAAGATATTTTAAATTTAAGATAGTTTAAAAAACAATTCCCATAAATTCCGGGCTGTTTTATAATGATTACCATGATTATTACGAAAAAAGACTGGGATTATATATTAGAAAGGCCCGGAAGCTGTTTCAGGGTTAAGGTTGACTTCGGTTTAAAAGAAATAGATGTCTGCGTAGGCGAAGAAGTAATAGTCTTTGCTGGTGCATCCAGCATAAGCATAAAGGAGAAGGTAAAAGAAAATTTCTGTTATTCAATCCAGGATAATAAAATAGAGCCTCTCGCGTATTTTTCCGACGATACCAATCGTTTTTATAAGCTCACGCCGACAAACGACTGGCCTACTTTATCAATAGGCTCTGTGCCGATGCATAAAATAAACTCTCCAAAGAAAGATACAGAAAACAAAATAAATATGCTTAAGCCTTATGGACTTGTATTAGATACGTGTATGGGGCTTGGCTATAGCGCAATTTTAGCTTCTCAAAATGCAAAGGTGATAACCTTCGAAAAAGATGAAAATGTGTATAATTTAGCAAAGCTTAATCCGATATCAGAGGAGTTATTCTCTTCAAGAAACATTGAGGTAAAAAGCGGGGATATATCAAGCGCAATAAAAGAGTTTAGTGAAAACCATTTTGACTGCATAACTCACGATCCGCCTACTTTTAAGCTTGCGCCCGAGCTTTTTACCGAGGCGTTTTACAACGAGCTTTACCGGGTGCTTAAGGAAAAAGGCAGGTTGTTTCATTACACGCCGCTTTATAAGATAAGTCAGGGTTATGATTTCCCTTCTAAGATAGAAAAAAAGCTTAAAAAGACAGGTTTTAAGATACTTGATTTTTCGCCGGGGAGTGGAGGGATTGTTTGCAAAAAATAGATTTGGAAAAAGAAAGGCGAATTCTAGACAGGGAAATAACGTTTTTTCATTTCGAAAGAGCAAAGAGAAAAATCGCTAAGTGCATTAAAGAATCCGCCGCAGTTAATGATATTTTTTTCTTATCTTATTTTACCGCCCAAAAATTCATAATCCGCCGGGATTACGAAAAGGCAATAAAATACCTGAATATTTGTATCAAGCTGCGTTTAGATGACGGTTGCTCTTACAACGATAAAGCGCTTTGTTTTGCTGAGTTTGGAAAATACGAACAAGCTATGGCTATTTTTGATAGAGGAATAGCTTTAAGCAGAGATTGCGCTTGTTTGTATCACAATAAAGGCTGGTTGCTTAATAAATTAGGAAAATTTAAGCAATCAATAATATACTTTCAGAAGGCTTTGGAGCTTGAAGGTAGCAGAGTGGAGGCAACTTTTAGTTTAGGAGATAGTTATCTGAAAATGGGCGATACCCATAAAGCAAAAAAGTATTTTATTCTAGCGCTTCCCGAAATTAAGGGTAAAAGCTCTTACGTTTATAAAGAAATTAGGAAACATCTTGATCGCTTGCAAAAAAAGTAATACAAGGGGCAGGTAACTTACTTAAATATTCCTTCAATAACCTTCTTAAAGCCTTCCAAATCAGAAAACATTACCGGTTTTACGTTATAGGAAGGATTTTTAACGGTTCCCTTAAGCTCAATGGCCAGGCTGGTTTTGCCCAAAACGTTAGTGAAGAAGCTTTTTAAGCCTTGCGAGGCAGAGACAACATTGGGATTAAATTCGGAAACAAGCATAAAGTTTAAATCACCTTTAAGGGTTATTCTGCCTTTTCCTTTTAAATCCATCTGGTAGGATTTCAATTCAATATTTTCGAAAACCACGTTATCGTTTTTAAAGATTAAATCGCTGTAGCCTTCATCGAACTTTATTTCTTCAAATTCCGGTATAAACAGAAATTCACCCATACCTTTTAAGAAGTTTATTTCCCAGATGTTTCCGTTATGGATGCTTGCCTTGCCTGAGCCTTCAAGCTTATCCCAGGAAGTAAGGCTTTTATTTTCAAAATCTGCATCCATGGACAAGATTCCGCTTAGGGAGCTTTTTTCAAGTTTTAGTTGTTTTACCAGTTTTGCTAAGTCAACGTCATTTACGAGCGTATTTACCACAATTTTTTTGTTTATGAAATCTATCTTTGTGCGTAATTCTATTTTACCGTCCGCAACGTCGGCTACCAACGGGCTTATAATCAATAAATCCTTGTCTTTAAAAAGTTCAAGTTTTACTTCGCTCGCTTCAACATTGTAAATTTTTAGTTTTTCACCAAGCCCGGCAAATTTTATTTGCCATTCATCCGGGCGCATCCCGCCAGTTATCATAAACTTTGCGTTAAATACGCCCTTAGGATCTGTTTTCTTGAGAGAGGGTATTTTTATATTGTAAATATCAGCAAGAGGGGCGATTTCGGAAAGTTCAATATATGCCAGGCCTTGCAGTTCGAGCTGGTGTTTTTGACTATGGTAACCACCCTCAGCTGTTATTTGAGAACCTTTAGTTTTAATAGTCAAATTTTTGATTGCGGTTAATTCTTCCAGCTGTTTTGCGCTAAGAGTTAAATTGAGTAAATTGCTGTGGCATGCAAGTTGTATATCCGGGGAGGAAAAGTCATCTAAAGTAAACGTTCCCTGCCAGGTTATATTTTTATGCTTAAACGCGTATTTTTCAATTTTCAGTTTGTTATTGGCAATAAAGCCATTCGCCTTGATATTTTCTAATTCTTTGTATTTCGCGTTTTTTATATCGTAGTCTATGTAATATTCAAGATAGTCGCTTTTTAAATTGGTTTTAATGCTTGCATTCAACTCGATATCGCCGCGGCCTTTATAGTCAAAGCCCTTAAAGGCCGGCATATTAGCGATACCTGTAGTTTTAAGCGCTTTTGCAAGTTCGGCTATTTCAGGTTTGGCTTTTGCTTCGATTGTTATCTGGGAAGTTTCAAAATCCACTTCCGCGTTTGCAGTTATTGGGATATTTGTTTGTATATCTTTATCTTTTTCCCTGGCAATGGTTGATAGTTGGGCATTTAAACCGGTAAGCTGTATTTTTTTATTATCCAGGTTGAAATCTCCGCTTATTGAAGTCAAGCTGTTGAGGTATGGGGTGAGTTTTAATGTGCCGTCATCCAAACTGCCTAAAATTTTATAGTTAACTTTTCCGGCAGAGGTATTAATTTGGATAGTTGTGCGCAGGGCCCCCTTTACTTCGGCTTTTTCTTTCACTAGGAATAATTCATTTAAGTTGGCATCGATACTTAAAGCGTAATCGTCTTTTCCTTCAATGTTTACCTTTGCGTCCTTTATAACACCGTTTTTTAATATTACCTGGGGGAAATAATTGTTATAATCACTTAAGGCAATCTCTTTTAGCTGCATGGAGGCTTTAAGCTCCCTGGAGGATGAGTTATATTTTGCATTTATCGTTAATTTTTCTTTCCATAAAATTTTTGAGGTTATTTTGGGAAAAGCTTGCAAATCGGCAAAAACAGTTATATCTTCAAACTTCTTTTTAAAATCCACGGTTGCGTCTACGAAATCAAGGTCTAATTTCTTTAGGGACAGGCTTTTTATAAGAAAAATATCTTTAGTCTCTTTTACGCCTTTTTTTGTTATTTCGGTTTCCGCTTGAGCGGCCGGCTGCATTTGTGGAAGGTTAAATGTGTTATCGGTGTTTCTTTTAAGAGTAAAATAAACCCCTTCAAGGCTTACTGAGAGGAAAATTTTTTTACTGCTAAATAATGAGGGGTAAAATGGCCTAACGCGGGCGGTTTTTATTTTTAAATAAGGGTTTTTTTTATCTGCTTCGAATACCGTGATATCTTTTAAGAAGATCCCGCTTATAATATTTACATTTATGTGAGAAATTGTAATTTTTTTTCCAAAGTTTCCCTCGACAAACTCCTTGACCGCCCGGTTTATTTTCTCTGGAAGCAGGGTGCTTAAGATAAAATTTGCAGCTAAATAAAAACTGATTACTAATATAAGGATAATCAAAAGCTTTTTCATTTTTAAATACAGATTACAATTAACACTGATTTCACTGATAGGGGAGGGCAATCGTAAGTTTTTTTAAACAGCGCAATCAGTGTAAATGCACTTTTATAATTTTATCCGGGTTTTCGAGAAGGTCTTTACGTCTTATTGAAAACCTTGAGTTTTCTTTAATGATTTTTGTTTTACCGAAGAATATCTCTTTTATTTCATAAAAAGGCCTGCTTGTCTTTGCGGCAGAAAAAATAACTCTTATGGGGCTGCCTGATAAAGCAAATTTTACCTCTATTGTGTTACGGGAAAAATTTTGCGGCACTAATTTAGGCTCAATAACGAGGTCGCCGTAGTTAAATTTAATGCCGAGAGTTTCTTCAAGCAATGTATGTATATACCAGGAGCTTGAGCCCGTAAGGTAAAGATAAAGCCCGCGGCCCTGGCGGTTAAAGTATTCAGGTAAAACCGGATAAATTTTTGCCTGTTCGTTTATTGACATATTGTAAATAGAATCCATTGCTTCATGACCTTCTTTTATGAATCCGCGGCAGTATAAGGAATTTGCCAGCATAATTACCATATGGTTGAAAATTGCGCCGTTTTCCTTATCGCCGTAAGAAAATCCAAATGCTCTTCCCAGCTCAAGATATAAAGAACCGAAATCAGTGTTAAGCCGGAATCCTTTTAACTTTTTATCGTAGAGGTGTTTTTTTATTGAAGCCCAGGTATTTTTTATCTGTTCATTTGAGGCTACCCCGCTCATTATTGCAAAAACTTGGGGGACAAGCATCATGCGCATGGTTTTGTCGTGTCTACCCTCAACTTGTTTTTTCTTGTTGTCGTAATATCCGTTAAAAAAACCAGGGTGAAGCCATTCATTTTTTCGCAGCCAATTATTCATGTGTTTTGATTTTTCTTCTAAATCACGGACGATATCATCTATATCTATTTTAACTTTTTCGCCGCTTATATTTTTAGTTTTTTCGAGATATTCTTCGAGCCTTTTTTGTTTTTCTTTGTAATTTGCGTAATTTACAGGTTTATCCAGCCTATCCAGAAGGATTTTAAGCTCTTTAAGCAGGGAGATGCTTTTTGTCTTTGTCTTTAGTCCATTAAGTAATTTACAAATACCGGTTAAATTGTGCGCATACATAAAACTAAAAGCGCTGCTTTCCCCGTTTTGTGCCGCCATATCCAGGCCGTCATTCCAATCGGCATTTTCAAGCCTGATTATATTGTGGGATCCGACATTGAAAAACTGCACTACTGTTTGTGCCAGTATGTGTTCAACAACGCTCCCTTTATATACTTTTCCGTTTCTTGCCCGCAAGAAAGTATCTTTTTGTTTAAATCCGGCGTCTATTTCTTTTGCCCTTTTTAACTGGCAGTCTCTAAAATAGGAAAGTTCTTCCAGCAAGATTTTAAGGTCAGCATTTTTATGAATGTAAGAGGATAGAGTAAGATATGGCCATATTCCGTGGTCCATCCAGACGCGGCTGATGCAGTTTCTGTCCGGGATAAATTCGCCTTTATTTGTTATCACGGTTGCGTTTGAGCCGTCAATGCGTACGCCCTTAAAGTTATGCAGGATAAGTTCCTTTGCCTTAGTATTTTCGGTTAAAAGCAAAGCCAGCGCGTCCTGCCAAAGGTCGCGCCACCCGCGGCCGCCTTTTCCGTAATCGAAATGGGGGAGGAACGAACAGCCGAAAAGCTTTCGCAAGGTTGGCTGCAGCTTAACCCAGATGAGCCAATTATTGTAAGCATCATCTTTAAAATCAAAGCTTAAATTGGAAAGATGTCCGGTCCAGTAATTTTTGGTGTCCTGAAAGGCGTTTTTTATTTTCTGAGGCGAATCTAATTTCGAAAAGGTATTACGTATATTCTTAATGTTTTCATCCATGCCCATTATAAAAAGGAATGTAGAAATTTGCCCAGGTTTTAAAATCCTTTCTTTGAACCTAAACGCCGCGCACGCTTCTTTCCCGTCAAATTCCGCTTTTTTCTCATTTGCGGGTTTTATGTCTTTTTCTATCGCGTCGGGCTTTATCAAGTCTCCTTCCTGGAAAAAGTAGTCGAATGTAGGGAATTGTCCGGATGGGGCAATCTTTTGCCCTTCATAGCCTAAAATAAAATAAATGGTTTCATTAACTTTATGCCCGCGTTCATCAAATATCATAGTAGGCTTTACGAGTATGCCGTATTTATCCAATTCGACTCTGTTGAGCAATGAAGTAACATGCCTGTGGTCGCGTAAATTTTTTTCAGCCCTTGCGAAAATAGGGATGAAGGATGTTGAGGTTACCCTTAGTTCCTTTTTCGATGTGTTTTGCATGGTTACCTGCATTACTTCAGCTTTTAAATTGTGAGGTATGAAGTTGAGGATTTCTATGCGCAGGTCCTTAGTTCGTTTTGTGACCTTTTGATAAAGTAAACCGCACTCTACGGTATCTTTATAGGGGTAAGAGCATCTTATGATTTCATCGTCCTTTTTTATGAAAAATTCTCTGCGGCATAACAGGTTATTTCTTACGTCCTCGATACCTGCCGGCTGCATCAGGAAATGTTCGTTATCTTCTTTTATGTCACCGGCAAGATTCGGGCTTATCGAGCTTAAGAGTGTCCCTTTTGCATTTGTCAGGGGAAAATAAAGGTTATATTTTTGCGGGTTTTCTACCGTAAACGTGCCGTTTGTGTCTTTAAATTTATAAATCATTTAATCCCCCTGCTATTTTTTGTAAAACTTCAACCGGTGTGGATGCGCCGCCTATTATGCCTACTGATTTAAACTTTCTAAAATGATTTTTATTTATTTTTTCTGACATTATCCAAAAAGAACTTTTATTTATTTTCTTTGCCGCCTCATACAGCCTTTTTGTGTTTGCGCTTTTTTTTGAGCCGACAATCAATACCGCATCGCATTTGGAAGATAATTTTTCTATCTCTTTCTGGCGAAGTCGCGTGGGATTGCATATCGTATTTATAAAAAGAAGCTCTTCCGTCTGTTTTGATAGTTCATGCATCGTAGCTGTTACGTTTTCGAGTGTCTGAGTTGATTGGCACAATACGCCTATTTTATCTTTAAGCCCGTCTTTAAATTTCAAGACTTCATCCTTATTTTCTATGATGGCGCCACTTGCTATGTTGCCGAGTATGCCTTTTGTTTCTTCGTGATTCCTGTCGCCGATTATGACAACCTGATATCCTTTTTCCTCAAGCTCCTGAGCCTTTTTGTGTATGTCTTTTACCATTGGGCACGTTGCATCAACTATGTTTAAGCCCATAAGCTTAAGGCATTTATAGGTTTTAAGAGGCTCACCGTGGGCTTTTATAATCACATTAGAGCCTTTTGGCAGGCTTTCCAGGGAATCCGTTCTTTTTATGCCTGACTCTTCTATGCTTTTGCACACATCTTCATTGTGCACCAGGTCGCCCTTTATGTACACATTTTCATATTTAGCAGCTGTTTCCCGGGCTATCTTAATGGCTCTTTTTACCCCGAAACAAAAACCGCAATGTTTGGCAAGATAGATTTTCATAACAATATATTCTACAATAAATTACGCATTTTTCATTATAAATTTACTTATAGATTTTTGTAATATGCTTGGTATAATCTATTCATTATGAAGCGCATATTATTGATTTTAACTTTAACAATTGTGCCTTTTTGTGTTTATCCAGATTCAGCAAAGCCTTCCGCGAATACAGCCGGCAATAGCGTGAGCCAGCCGGTTTCGGCTTCCCCCAAAGAAGAAGGCAAACTGCAGGTGAGTTTCTTTTATTCTTCTCATTGTAAAGTTTGTCTGGAACTTGAAAATGAATTTTTACCTTCAATAAAAGAAAAATATAAAAACGATGTAATCTGGGAGGAAGCGGATACCTCAAATAATTCAGCCAGCCTTATTAAGCTTATAACTTTAAGCGCCAGGTTAAGGGGTCTTGACGGTCATGTGCCTTCTATTTTGATTGGAGACAGTTTATTGGTCGGAAAAGACGAGATAAAGGCCCGGTTGGTTAATTCAATAGAACTTGCGTTAAAAACTAAGAAATCCCCCTTAGGGTTTCTCAAGGTAGAGCTTCTGCAGGTATTTAAGAAGATTTCTATATTTACGGTTATTGCAAGCGGGCTTATCGACGGGGTGAATCCTTGCGCTTTTGCGGTAATTGTTTTCTTTGTGTCATTTCTTGCTGTCTACGGTTACAGAAAAAGAGAAATAGTCTATGTCGGCACCTCATATTGTCTCGCGGTATTTCTAACCTACCTTCTTATAGGTCTTGGGTTTTTCAATTTTCTTTATTCAATGTCGAGTTTCTACAACGTCATAAAAATGTTTTATTATTTTATTGCGGCGTTCTGTTTTGTTCTTTCCGGCCTGGCTCTTTATGATTTTTTTAAATTCAAAAAAACCGGACAAACTAATGGCATGGTATTGCAATTACCGCAGTTTTTAAAAAAACGTATCAATGAAGTAATAGGTTCCCATTTACGTAAAAAGCAAGAGGAGGGCATGCTTAGCCTCTGCACCAGCGCTTTCGTAGTGGGATTTCTTGTGTCTTTGCTTGAAGGTGCCTGTACCGGACAGGTATATTTACCTACGATAGTACTTATTTTAAAAAATACTGAGTTACGCCTTAAGGCCTTCAGCTATCTTATTGTCTATAACCTGATGTTCATATTGCCGCTTGTAGTTGTTTTTGTGCTTTCTCTTTTTGGGCTTGGTTCTCAAAAATTCAATAATTTTTTAAAAGAGAATATAGCCCGGATAAAAATTTTGATGTTTCTATTATTTTTTCTGTTAGGGCTTGTGATTTTATGGATAAGCTAGAAACACAGATAATCGCAGATTTGAAAACGGATGATCACAGATGTCAAAAGTAGGGAGTAGAGAGATGAAGATAAAACCGGAATTTTTAAAAACTCTAAAATCTTTACTTAGCATAATGGCGATAATTCTTTCTTTTTACTTTTTACTCTCTACTTTCTACTCTCCTATTGCTTATGCGCAGGATAAAGAAAGAATCCTGGAATATAACGTAGGAATAATCTCCTCAGATAAAATATTTAAAAAAACTTATGAAATTAAAGAAGAAATTACCAACGCTGTAAGTTTATGCGACTGCACCGAGGTAAGCGTAACAAAGAAAAAGGATAGTTCTCTTATAAATGTAGAATTTAACCCGTCAGACTATAAGGGCCTGACAGTTCAGGAAATAAAACTTTTAGGAAAAGAAAACCGCGTTATTACTTTAAGGTTGAGAGCTTATGTCGAAAAAACAACTAAGCCGGTTGAGCCCGCAGGTGTTAAAAATAATAAATTTAAGATAAATAAAACAAATAAATAATAATTACGGTCGTATTCGGTATTTATAAAGCTTAAGTAATGAACCTTCCACACCTTCTTTTTTCAGACCAAAAAGGCAAAATCCATAAGCATCCTTTTTTAAAAATGGCTGTTTCAAGCCTTAACCGTTTTAAGGCGCCGGAAAGCGCTGATTTGATAAAACTTCCCCCGGGAAGCACTTTGTTTTATCTTCCAGGGCGCGCGCCGGTAGGTTTTAACGAGGAAACGGGCCAGTTTGTTCCGTTTTTCAAATTTAAAGCAAGGCCTGTATACGCGGTAGCATCGTTTATAATTCCGGCGTATCTTAGGTTTTATAACCCGGCGGTTGTAAAAATTGATAAATGTAAATTGCCTCTCTGGGCGTATACTGCCTGCGGAATGTTTGGCAAAGATGTATATGTTACAGCTAAAAGGATAGACAGGAGGATAAGGCAAAGCCCGTGTTTTTATAAAAACAGCTTGATAAAAAAACAAGTCAAAATATTTTTAAATGATTTGCCGCAAAACAGGCTCTTTAAGCACCTTGCAAACTGCGCTTTGAACTATAATTGCCTTGCCGCAAAAAACTTTTTTTTAAAGAGGTGGGAGGCGCCGGTACCAACTTCGCGTTCCTGTAACGCCCGCTGCGTAGGCTGCCTTTCTTACCAGGAGTCTGATTGCGAGGCGTCTCACAGCAGGATAAATTTTAGGCCAAGCGTTTCTGAAATCTATGAAGTAATGCGCAGGCATTTAGCTTACGCGCGCGAAGCGGTGGTTAGCTTCGGCCAGGGTTGCGAGGGTGAGCCTTTGCTCGAAGCAGATTTAATAGCAGAAGCTATAGCTAAGGTCAGGCAAAAACTTTCCTCAGGTACAATAAACATGAATACAAACGCAAGTCTCCCGGGTAAAATTGACCTGCTTTGTCGGGCGGGCATCGATTCTTTCCGTGTAAGCTTAAACAGCCCGCAGGAAAAACTTTATAATCTCTATTTTCGCCCAAGCAGCTATAAGTTTAGAGATGTTATCAGGTCAATTGAGATAGCGAAAAAACATAATAAGTTTGTTTCGGTAAATCTATTTGTTTTTCCGGGATTTTCTGATTCGAAAGAGCAGATTAGGGCTTTACTTACGTTTGTAAAAAATACAGGCGTAGATATGCTGCAGATGCGCAATTTAAACATAGACCCTGATTTTTATTTTGAAACCCTGGGATGCAAGGACTTTTCCCCAAAAGGCATAAGATTTCTTGTAAGCGTTTTAAATAAAGAATTTCCCCGCCTTAAAATAGGTTATTTCAACCTGCCGAAAGAAAAATTCAAAAAATTTGAAAATGTGGTAATATGAGGCGAGGTTTTGGATGTGGATTTTGTTTCTAAGGTTATCCTGCCTTCGCTGAATACAGTGAAAATTTCCCGCAGAAATTTTTACTGACTCCGGCGGGATTAATTCGCGCTGTCATTTTTTCCTCGCGCTCGCCAAAGCGAGCAGTTTGAAAAAATGATACGCTCATTAGGAGGTGGCCATGATTAAAGAAGTGGAACTTAATATCCCGATAGAATACAAGGATGAACCTTTTTTCTGCTACATCATAAGAAATTTCGATATAACAGTAAGAATAATTGAAGCCTCTTTCTCAACCGAAATGGGATGGGCAATTGTCAGTTTTGAAGGTAAAGATAAAGAGATGAACAGATTGTTCGATTTTCTCAAAGAAAAGAATATTGATGTTATCTATAAATAACAGAAAAGATTCTTACGCAAATACCCGGTTTTAAATCTGCCCCGCCTTCGTTAGATGCATGGTGAATTTCCTCGCCCGCTCTGCGGTCAGTAAATTTACCATGACTACGGTGGGGTTAATTCGCATTATCATTTTTCCTGCACAATTCGACTACAGCCTTAACAGTAGTTTCGGCTAAGTCTCATTGCTTGGAAAAATGATGTGCTCATTAAGGAGGAAAACATGTTTGATCTTAGCAAGCTCGGAGATATGGCAAAATTAGCCAATGAGGCAAAACATATGCAGGAAAAACAAGAATATTTCCAAAAAGAACAAATAGAATTGCTAAAAAAGATTTCTAAGCAATTGGAAGAGCTGATAAACCTTACCAAAAATAAAGATTAATCCTGCCGGAGAGCAATAAAATTATTCTGTTAAAAACATGAAGGCATTAGCACTTTTTTCAGGTGGTCTGGATAGCTTATTGGCTATAAAGCTTATCGTAAATCAGGGTATAGAGGTGATTGCCTTGCATTTCGTAACGCCGCTTTCTAACTTTGATAAAGATAAAGAAGACGCCTTGCGCCAAAAAGTCGCAGGCCTCGGCGCGCAGTTAAAAATTATTTATCTTTACGATGATTTTACGGAGATTTTAAAAAACCCCCGATTCGGTTATGGAAAGAATTTAAATCCGTGCATTGACTGTAAAATTTTAATGCTAAAGCATGCGGCCAGGTTAATGGACGAATTAAGCGCTTCATTCGTTGTAACCGGCGAGGTTTTAGCGCAAAGGCCGAAATCACAGCATAGAGAGACGTTAAGGCTTATTGAAAAAAACTGTGGTTTGGAAAGCCTGCTTTTAAGGCCTTTGTCGGCAAAATTACTGGAGCCTACCTTGCCGGAAAAAGAAAAGTGGGTAAATCGCGAGGCCCTTTTTGATTTTAACGGCCGTTCGAGAAAACCGCAATTTAAGCTTGCTGATAGCCTGGGTATAAAAAATTTCGCCTGGCCTGCAGGCGGGTGTCTGCTTACAATTTCATCTTTTTGCACAAGAGTTGAGGATCTCCTAAAGCACGACGAATGCACGCCGGAGAATTTAGAATTGCTTAAAACCGGAAGGCATTTCAGGCTAAGCAGATCTTTTAAATTGATTGTCGGAAGAAATGAAAACGAAAATAACGAAATTTTAAAATTAGCCTTAAACAGGGATATCATCTTTGAGCCGCTGGAATTACCCGGGCCCACCGGCCTTGGCAAAGGAGTCGTTGATTGCGATACGAAAACTGCCTCCTGTCGGATAATTGCCGGGTATACTTCTCAAAATAAAGAAGCAACGAAAATCATAATCAGGATTTTTCCTGAGGTAAATAGCGAAACGGTTTCTGCTGCTGCTTTAGATGAAAATAAATTAAAACAGTTTAGAGTCTAATTAGACTTGGAATTTTTCGGATATAAGAAAAATTCCCTGGTTGAATTATCCTCGAATAGGGTAATATTTAATTAATGAAAAAATCAGCCATTTTCTTATTAACTTTCTTATGTTCTTTTTATGGGCTTTGCGAAACTGTTGTGCTTGAGCCTATTACAATAACCAAAAGTTATTTAGATAGCGCGACAGAAAGCGTAGATGACATTTCTTCCGAGGATATTAAAAACCTGCCTTATACCTGCCTTGAAGAACTGCTTGATTATTCATCAAGCACGAATCTCAAGGAGCGCGCTCCCTTCGGGGTGCAGCAGGATTTATCGATACGCGGCAGCGTCTTTGAGGATGCTTATGTAACGCTCGGGGGTGTTAAAATAAATGACCCTCAGACAGGCCATTTCACTCTAGAGATTCCTTTAACCAGCGCTGATCTTGAAGAAATCGATATTTATAAAAATTCACAGAGAGTAGACTTTAAACTTAAAGCTCCGCAAGATAGGGGTGTGCTTTTAAAAAGTTCTTTCGGACAATACGCTCTTTGGGAAAACCTGATGTCTATAAATTTCCCGATTTTAGACACAAAGAACAGGCTTTCAATAGAGCATAAGATATCAAAAGGTTCCCGGGCCGATACTGATTTTGAAATTTATAACTTCTCTTATCATAATCTTTGGAAAATCGATAAAAATGATTTGGAGTTTCTATTCGGCCAGACTAAAAGAGATTTTGGTGCGGATAGCTTTTATTCGTCGCGTTTCAGGCAGGAAGAAGAACACATAAACCAGCGATTTTTTCTCGGGCGTTTTGGCTTCGATGGCGGAAATTTTAAATTAAATAATACAGCTTACCTGCGCCGGCATAGCGATAAATTTATCTTAGACCGCACAAACCCGACGCTTTCTACAAATTACCATAAAACTTATGTCTACGGCTTAAAAGAGGAATTAAGTTTTTCTAATGATTTGTTCGTAAACCTGAATATTGAGCAGGAAAAAATAGATAGTACCAATTTAAGCAAGCACACGAGGTTAAGAAAAGGTATTTTACTTGGAACCACAGAAAAACAATTCGGTAAATTCCTGGTAGAATTTAACGCAGGCACGGACTATTATTCCAAATGGAATTATCTTGAAAATGCGCATCTTGGCACAGGATACTTTTTGAAAGATGATTTTAAATTACGATTTTCTTATGACCGGCTTTGGCGCGCGCCTTCATTTACTGAATTGTATTATTCGGATGCTGCAAACAGAGGAAATCCTGATCTTGGGATACAGCGTTCAAATAATTTTGATTTAGGTTTTGATTTTTCCCCGAAAGAATTTTTCAGTCTCTCTTCAAGCGTATTTCTAAGGGACCAGTATAATACAATTGACTGGGTCAGGAGCAATCAGGCAGATGTCTGGCAGGCGCAGAACGTCGGCGGCATAAAAGCCTACGGTATTGATATTTTACCTCAGCTTAAATTCAAGGATTGTATTCTGGAAAAGTTTTCTGTCGGGTATACTTATCTTACCTTAGATAAGGCAAGCCCCTTTGCGTATTCGAAATATGTCTTTGACTACGACCGCCACAAAGTAATAACCAGTTTTGGGTTTAATTATAAAGGATACCGCGCAAATTTTATAAGTAATTTTTCAAAGCCGGTGGACAGGAAAAAATATGTCACCTTCGATTTAAAGCTGGAAAAAAAATTACGTGATTTTACTCTTGCCCTGGAAGGCATAAATATTCTCAACAAAAGCTATGAAGAGTTAAAAGATATAGACGGCAGCAAACGCTGGTATAAGCTCAGTGCCTCCTATGAATTTTAACTTCTAAATTCGCCTTGACATATTGACTCCAGGGTATACAATATTTCAATTTTTTCATTGAACTGCAAAAAGCCCGTAACCGCGGCTTTTAAACTGGAGCCCCACGGATAAAACCCGTGGTACCGTGCAATACGCCCCGTGGGGCGACATCCCACTCCGTGGTTATCCGTGGGTAAAGCCCATGGTATTATGGTAATGGGAATAAATTTCTAAAAAATGGCAAACATTTTTAATCTGCATGTAGGTTTCTTACGCGACGGGCTTTCTCTGTTTTTTGTATCCACAATACTGCTTATTTCTCTTCCTTCGGCAACATATTCTCTGGGCTATCTAAAAGGGCATTATTCAAAAGGCAAAATCATTTACAACTGGGTTCTTTTTGTTTTATTCATTATCTCGATGCTTCTTGTTGTAACGGTAAATAATGCCCTGGTTTTTCTCATTTGCTGGGAATCGATGTCGCTTATTTCTTATTTTCTGGTTATCTTTGACGAAAAAAGCGAAAAATCAATATCTGCCGGCACCGTTTATGTCGTAATGACTCATATTGGAACAGCTTTTATTATTGCTGCCTTTCTGATTTTGTATAATCATGCTGGTTCATTTGATTTTAATGTTTTAAGGATAAACGCAGATACGCTTTCTGCGGGGGCAAGGAACCTGGTTTTTTTATTTTTACTTATCGGTTTTGGCACTAAAGCGGGAATTGTGCCTTTGCATATCTGGCTGCCATTAGCGCATCCTCAGGCGCCAAGCCACATTTCATCTCTTATGTCCGGCGTTATGATTAAGACCGCAATTTATGGCATTATCAGGTTTGTTATATGCATTCTCGGGGTTAGTTCTTTGTGGTGGGGTAATTTAATTCTGGTCCTGGCAGCAATTTCCTGTATAGTCGGCGTTATATGCGCACTTATGGAACATGATTTAAAAAAATTACTTGCCTATCACAGCGTGGAGAATATAGGAATAATTCTTTTAGGCTTGGGTGTTTCCATGATTTTTTTAAAGCTAAACCTTCCGGTTTTAGCCGTTTTTTCGCTGGCTGCGGGCCTGTATCATTTAATTAACCATGCAATTTTTAAGGGGTTGTTATTTCTATGCGCCGGTAGTGTTTATAAGGCAACAGGAACACGCGACATAGAAAAGTTAGGAGGGCTTATTAAAAAAATGCCTTATACCTCCGCAGCCTTCCTTGTTGGGGCGGTTGCTATTTCGGCGCTGCCGCCTTTGAATGGATTTGTGAGCGAATGGCTTACGTTTCAGGCGTTTTTTCAGGGGGCCCTTTCGACAACTGCGGGTATGAAAGTTTTTTTAAGTTTATCCGCAGCCGCCTTAGCTTTAACAAGCGGGCTTGCGGCAGCATGTTTTGTCAAGGCGTTTGGGGTAACATTTTTGGCAATGCCAAGAAGCGCGAAAGCCAGGGAGGCTGTTGAAGTTTCTTTTTCTATGAAGGTAAGTATGTGCTTTCTAGGTATTCTTACTTTTGTCTTCGGATTAGGCTGCGTAATAATATTTAAAAATCTGGTAGTAGTTTCAAAAAATGTATTAGGACTGGAAACTTTAAATGTAAATTTTAGCCTTAATAATTTTATACTTATAACTGCCAATAACTCAACTGTCTCTTTGCCTGCAGTCGCGCTTGTGCTGGTTTTGTGTGTTATCGCAACTGCAATTTTGCTTTTTGTATTAGCCGGCGCACGAAAAGCAAGGCAATATGATACCTGGGATTGCGGTTATTATAATTTGGGCGCGCGTAATGAATACAGCGCAACCGCCTTTTCTAAACCATTCAGGGTTGCTTTTAGCTTCTTCTTATTGCCTTACAGAAAAACGGAAAAAATCAGAGAATCTTTTTATCATGTAAAAACCTTTAAATACGAAACTTTCACTACCCCGATATTTAGAAAATATATATACGCGCCTTTACTGGGTGGAATTTTCGGCTTAGCGCGTTTTATGAGGCGGCTGCAGCCGGGTAGTATACATTTATATATTTCGTATATTTTTATAACTATAATAGCCTTGATTGTTTTTATGAAAAAATTTTAATGAGCACGTGATGTTTCCAGGCTTCTGGTGGCGCCGGAAAAATCACAGCGCGAATTACCCCCGAGAGAAGCGAGTGAGGGTAATAAAGAGTCAGGGAAGGATAGAGTTAATGACAGAAATAACGTTAAGTATTTTACAGGTAGTCATAATTATGGCGATTGCCCCGCTGGTAAGTGGAGTAATTACCAAAATAAAAAATAATTTAAGATTTCGCAGCGGGCAAAGTATATTTCAGCCGTATCGTAACCTGAAAAAACTTTTTTTAAAAGAAGAAGTGATTTCCAAACACGTTTCCTGGATATTTATGGTAACGCCATTTATAGTGCTTGCTTCTTCTGTGGCAGCGTCCTTGGTGGTTCCGGTTTTTATAGTATTAACAAAAACTCAGCAGCTGGGAGATTTGCTTTTGCTGGTATTTTTGTTTTCGCTTGGTCGTTTCTTCTTGGCTCTGGCAGCATTGGACACGGCAAGCGCATTCGCCGGCATGGGCTCTTCCCGTGAAATGTTTATTTCAGCCTTTACAGAGGCGGTAGCAATACTTTCTATATTCGCAATTTGTTTAAATCTTGGCACAACAAATTTAGCAGCAGTTAATTTATATACCATAAGGTTACCCACAATAATTGCGGCAATTTCTCTTTTTATGGTTATTCTAGCCGAGACTTCGCGTATTCCTATTGATAATCCGGAAACGCATCTTGAACTTACTATGATTCATGAGGCTATGGTGCTTGAATATTCCGGGAGGTCCCTTGCCTTGATTGAACTTGCTTCCTATATAAAGCAGGTTGTATTTTTCTCTTTGATAGGCACGATACTTATGCCGGCATTTTTATCCAACGGCTTATTGCGTAATTTTACGGTTTTTTCTGCCTATCTGGCTAAACTTTTTGCATTATGCGTTCTCGTTTCCTTTATAGAAGTGCATTTAGCAAAAATGCGCCTTTTTAGGACCGTTGATTTTTTCTCATTTTCTTTTGTGCTGGCTTTAGTCGCAATTATTCTAGCCGCGCTTGGAGTATAAATGTATAATTATATCTTTCTGATTTCAATTCTTCTGATTACTTATTATATGGTTATTGTAAAGCGCCTTCCGGCTTTAGTGGGAGGCTTTAGGCTGCAATCATTATTTTTATTTTTAACTACAGTAAGTTTTGCGTTTGAGCTTAAAGAGGCAGCTTTATATATCGTTGCAATTTTAATCTTTGTGCTTAAAGTAATTTTAATACCAAACTTTCTTGCAGGTATTACCAAAAAAATACAAGTAAATGAAAATTTAGGCCTTCTTTTAAACCCACAGCTTTCAATTCTTGTTGCGCTTATATTGACCTATCTTTCCTATCTATTTACTTTTAATGTAATGCCTTTTACCGATAAAATGCAAAGTGTTACTTTCGCGCTTACGCTTTGTGTCATCTTGATAGGGCTTTTTATAATGATTTTTAGATTGAAAGCCATCACCCAAATTATCGGTTTATTAGTTATGGAAAATGGCTTATTTCTTCTCGCTGTTACAATGTGTAGGGGCATGCCGTTTCTGGTTGAAATATCCATTTTTCTGGATGTTTTTATAAGCGTAATAATTTTAGGAATTTTTGTTTATAGGATAAATACACTATTTACGCACATAGATGTGAATAAATTAACTAACCTTAGAGGCTAAAAATTTTATGATTTTACTTTGCATTTTAAGTATTCCTTTGCTATTTACTTTGGCGCCTCTTTTTGTGAAAAAATTAAGAGCTCTTGGCCGGCTGAATGCAATAGGGCATTTAGCCGTATTGGTTACTGTTTTTTATTTTGCACTTAACATCAATCTTCCTGTAAAGTTTTTTGGTTTCTTTTATGTCGATGCCTTAAGCGTCTTCTTCCTTTTTGTAATATCCGTTGTTACTTTTGCCGCTTCTTTATTTTCGATAGATTATATTAGCAAAGACATATCAGGCGGGTTTATATCAGAAAAAAAAGCCAAGTTTTATTATGCGCTTTTTAACTTTTTTTCCTTTTCGATGCTGTTGGTACCGATGGTAGCCAACTTAGGTATGGTTTGGGTAGGAATTGAGCTTACCACTCTTGCATCTGCTTTTCTGGTTGGATTTTACAACAACAAAAATTCCATAGAAGCTGCCTGGAAATATATTATTATTTGTTCAGTTGGTATTATTTTTGCTCTTCTCGGCACAATTATACTTTATTATGCTGTATCTTGTGTGGCAACCACAAAAACACTGAATTGGCATGAAATAGCTCCTTTAGCAAAAAGCTTAGATGCAAATATTGTGAAGATAGCCTTTTTATTTATTCTGGTAGGTTATGGCACGAAAGCAGGCATTGCGCCAATGCATACCTGGCTTCCCGACGCGCATAGTCAGGCAATTTCCCCTGTAAGCGCGATGCTTAGCGGGGTCTTGCTTAAAACCGCAATTTACGCGATATTACGTTTTAGCATAATAACAAACGCTTGCGTGGGCGTCAATTTCACATCAAATCTTTTTATCCTATTCGGGATAATTTCTTTAGTTATTGCCTGCGGTTTTATTCTGGTTCAAAAGCGCATAAAACGTTTTCTTGCCTATAGCAGCATAGAGCATATCGGAGTAATTATAATCGGGTTGGGTTTCGGCGGACTCGGAGCCTATGGAGCGCTGCTTCATATCTTTAACCATGCTGTAACCAAATCTTTTATGTTTTTCGGTGGTGCCTGTGTAGTTAAGAAATATAAAAAAGATAATTTGAACGTGATAAAAGGTGTTGTAGCCTCAATGCCTTTTTGCGGTGTTATGCTGGTTATGGGTATGTTTGCAATCTCCGGTATGCCGCCTTTCTCGATATTTTTCAGCGAGCTCTTTATATTGATTTCAGGATTCAGCCAAGGCAGGTATCTCGTCTGCGGATTATTTCTGGCATTGCTTGCCGTAATCTTTGGCGCAATTGTGTATCATTTAAGCCGGATTTTATTCGGTAAGAAACCTGAAGAATTAAAGGCAGGCACAGAAGCGTTGAGCACTAAACTGTCCTTTTTATTTTTGCTCATTTTTATGTGTTTGGTGGGCATTAAAGTGCCTGTATTTTTAAATAAGATAATTTTAGCTGCCCTGGAAATATTAAAAGGTATCAATCATGGATTATAAAGCAGCATTAAAAGAGATAAACGAAAAAATGAACCTGGAATTTTCTATTTTGCATTTAAGTGAAGACGAGGTCTATCTTTTGGCGAGCCCCGATGATTTCAAAAATATTTGTTTAGCGCTCCATAAATTGCTCCATGCTCCGGTTGCGTCTTTTTTTGCGCAGGACGCGCGAAAAGAAAAAGGCGCATTTAAAATTTATTGTTCTTTTATGAGCGCTAAATACAAAAAATGGTTTTTTGTGGTAACAGAGATACCCCAAGACAATCCAAAGTTTGATTCATTGGCAAAAGAAATCTATTCCGCAAGTTTATTCGAACGAGAGATAAAGGAAATGTTTGGCATAGAGCCGATAGGCAATCCGGACCTAAGGCGGCTTCGACTGCATGATGAAATTTGGCCTAATGATGTTTATCCCTTAAGAAAAGATTTCAAGGTGCCGGAGCTAAATAACGTGTCAGGGGTCTATTGCTTTAATAAGGTAGAGGGTGAGGGAATTTTTGAGATTCCTGTGGGGCCTGTGCACGCGGGTATAATCGGGCCGGGGCATTTTCGTTTTAGCAGCGTAGGCGAGCCCATTATAAATTTGGAAATAAGGCTTGGATTTACGCATAGAGGCATAGAGAAGTTTTTTGAAGGAAAGAACGCCGGCGATGCTTTAAGGATTTGTGAATGCGTTAGCGGAGATGCAAGTTTTGCCCACAGCCTTTCGTATGCAATGGCAATTGAAAAAATATCCGGCATAAAGGTATTGGATGATACACGATTGATGCGGGCAGTATTTTTGGAATTAGAGAGAATGTACAACCATATAAATGATATTGGAGGAATGGCCGTTGATGTTGGTTTTAGTTTTCCGGCGGCATTTGCCTCTATAGTTAAGGAAAATATATTACAACTAAATGAGAAAATTACGGGAAGCCGCTATTTGCGAAATATAAACTGTATAGGCGGGATTACCATGGCTTGGGATAAAGATAAAACGCAAATTTTACGTGATTCGTTAAAGAAAATTTATAAAGATTTCGATGAGATTAAAAAAATATTACTATCAAGCGTTTCTTTTATGGATAGGGCCGACGGTACAGGCATATTAAAGAAAAAAACCGCCGAGGATATGGGGATAACCGGCCTTGCTGGCCGCGCAAGCGGTATAGCGGTTGATTTAAGAAAAGATTTTCCCGGAATATACGGAGAGGTTAACTTTAATCTTATAAAACAGGCAACCGGAGATTGTTTGGGCCGGCTTTTTATGCGTATATCCGAATTCGAGGATTCAATAAAACTTATACGGCAGTTTCTTGATAAACTGGAGACCCACAGGAGCGACGCCCCGCCACACAAATCCACGGGCCTAACTGTCGAAGACAGGCGTGTCCGTGATCCCTTAATTTCGGGGATAAGGCCCCAGGCAGCAGCCCAAAGCAACTCTGACATAAAAGAAGGCTTCGCTTTGGGCTATGTTGAAAGTTGGCGCGGGCCGGTTCTTTACTGGGTTAAGCTAGATAAGGCAGGCGCAATTGAAAGGTGCAAAATTGTAGACGCGTCATTTCTTAATTGGCAGGGATTATCTTTTTGCGTTTTGGGTGATATAATTCCTGATTTTCCGCTTTGCAATAAAAGTTTTGATTTGTCATATTCGGGAAATGATTTATAGAACAAGCCATCAGCTATCAGCTGAAGACTGCCCTCTAAAGGGCGTCCTTGAGAGACTGACGGCTGAATGTTGAAAGCTGAAAAAATATGCGTATAATTAAAAACAGAATTAGAAAAGGCGTAGTGACGAAATCCATTGATATGGGGTTTTTAGCCAATGCCGAGATTGAAACAATGGGCGTTGAACTTAAAAAAATTATACATGAAAGATTTTCAAGGTCTTTTCATATAAGAGAGGTTGATACCGGATCCTGTGGAGCGTGCGAGTCGGAAATAATTGCAACTACTAACCCTATTTACGATATACAAAGGTTCGGCATAAATTTTGTTGCCTCACCCCGCCACGCTGATTGCCTGCTGGTAACTGGGCCGGTATCAAAAAATATGGCTGTTGCCTTAAAGAAAACCTACGAGGCGATGCCGGAGCCTAAATTTGTGATTACACTTGGCAATTGTGCCTATGACGGAGGAATTTTTAAAGATGCTTATTATACTGAAAGTGGTGTAGCAAGCATTTTGCCTGTTACGTTCCACATCCCGGGTTGCCCGCCAAAGCCTATCGATATAATAAAAGCTATACTTACCTTCCTTAAAAAAGGATAAAAAAATTTCAGTTGATTTTTTATTTAAAAAAGGTATAAATATCACACAGATGATCGCAGATTAAAAATCACAGATTGTCACAGATGTTCTTTTAGAATCGCAGATTACAAACAAATCACAATACTAGAATTACAATGACCAAAATTTTAAATTCATTTGTGATTTAAAATCTGTGAACAAAAAGAGGGAGGTATCCAATGAAAAGACTGATTGGTATACTTATTGTCGGGTTATTTATTGCTAGTTTTTCTAAGGAGGTATTTTCTATGGAACAAATAGTTGTTTTAGAAACAAATAAAGGCAATATCGAAATTACATTAATGCCGTCTGTTGCCCCAAAGGCGTGCGAAAATTTTACTAAGCTTGTAGAAAAAGGTTATTACAACGGCATTATATTCCACAGAGTAATAAAGGATTTTATGATCCAAGGCGGGGATCCTACAGGAACCGGCATGGGCGGAAAGTCAATTTGGGATGAGCCTTTCGAGGATGAAGTAACATCAAGCGTTAAATTCAACAAACCCGGCTTGCTCGCTATGGCTAACGCCGGACCTAATACCAACGGCAGCCAGTTTTTTATTACAACTGCCGCAACGCCTTGGCTTAATATGAAACATACAATTTTCGGAGAAGTTACATCCGGATACGATGTGGTTGAGGCAATAGAAAATATAGAAACCGGCGCAGCCGATAAGCCGGTAGAGGATGTTAAGATAATTAAGGCTTATTTGAAAAAATAAATTTACCCCGTCTCACGGAAGAGGCTGAAAAAGTCTCTTCGATAATTTTTTAGCGTTCGGCGGGACAATTCGACTATACATTTTTCAAGGTAGGAAACCTTGAAAAATGTAAGTCTCATTGGGAGGTTTAAAATGGCTAAATCCATAAGGGGAAGTAAAACCGAGAAAAATTTGTTGGCGTCTTTTGCCGGAGAATCCCAGGCAAGAAATCGTTATACTTATTTTGCAAGCGCGGCTAGGAAGGAAGGCTTTGAGCAAATCGCAAATATTTTTACAGAAACTGCCGAGAACGAAAAAGAGCATGCCAAGGTATTCTTTAAATACCTGGAAGGTTCGGATGTAGAAATTACGGCAAGTTACCCAGCAGGACAGATACGTGATACAAAATCAAATCTTGAAGCCGCGGCCGCGGGAGAAAATCTTGAATGGACAACACTTTACTCTGATTTCGCAAAGACAGCTAAAGCAGAAGGTTTTACCGAGATTGCGAACTCATTTGAGCAGATTTCAAAAGTAGAGATGTTTCACGAAACACGATATAGAAAATTAATTAATAACATAACCCACGGCGAAGTTTTTAAAAAGAAAAAACCGGTAAAATGGCATTGCATAAACTGCGGATACGTTGTTGAGTCAGATAATGCTCCGGATAAGTGTCCTGCCTGTAAACATCCGCAGGCGTTTTACGAAGTTCTAGCCGAAAATTATTAATGAGCGCAGTTTTTTCTAAGCGCTTGACTGCCACACGGCAGCCCGGCAGGGCGTCCTGGTGGACAGATGTGCGCATAGAAAAAATACTAGCGCGAATTATCTCCGAGTGACAAAAGGAAATGAGGGGATAATAAAATTCACGTCTTCTGTGCGGGAAATGCGTAGATTCCCCCTGCAGGTTTAAAATAGCCACGTCTTAGTTTTTAAAAGCTTTTTAGAAAAGTAAAAATTTTACTTGACAAATGATACTAATATGGTATCATTTAGTTGTATCAATTGTGGTTCTTTAAAGATAAATAAATAACCCCACCTCGCGAAGATGTCACGAAATTCTCTACGATAATTTCGTGACGCTCGGTGGGGTAATTCGGCTAAGCAATTTTTCAGACAGGAAGTCTAAAAAATTGCAAGCCTCATTAAGGAGGTGTGTATGGCAAGGAATTTTATCTACAGGTTGATTCGTCCGGTAGTTCATTGTAAAGAGGGCTGCCGTACCTTGTCCCGGGCATGACCTTAAACTGCCTTTGTAGGCTATAGGTTTCAGGCTTCAGTTTGGAATTGAGGCCTGAAGCTTGTAGCTGCAAATATCAAAAAATAACAAATATGAAACTAATTACTCGAGACACCGATTATGCGCTAAGGGCAGTTTGTTTTATCGCCAAGGCTAAGAATAGGAAAGTTTCTGTATCTGAATTGGTCAAAGAGTTAAAGATGCCCCAGCCGTTTTTAAGAAAGATACTTCAGATTTTGAGCAATAAAGGTATTTTATGTTCTTGTAAAGGGCCAGGAGGGGGGTTTGCCTTGGCAATGCCAGCTAAAGATATATTTTTAACGGAATTGTTGGAGATCTTTCAGGGGCCATTAAAGTTAAATGAGTGTTTTTTTAAAAAAATGAAATGCCCTGACGAAAAAACATGCTTACTTAGAAAAAAAATAAATAATATAGAAAAATATGTAGTTAATGAATTGAAGGCGATAAGCATAATTTCACTTTTAAAATAAAGGGAGGCTTTATGGGGATGTTTTGCAGGCAATGTGAACAAACGGCAAAGGGAGAAGGGTGTACCATTAAAGGCGTGTGTGGGAAAACGTCTGATGTCGCTATTTTGCAGGACCTTTTAAATTACAGTTTAAAAGGTATATCAGTATACGCAAGTAAAGCCCGCGAAACAGGCATTAAAGATAAAGATGTAGATTCATTTGTCATAGAGGGGTTATTTACGACCGTTACAAATGTGAATTTTTCAAGCCAGAAAATTTCAGAAATGATTTACAAAGCTTACGAAGTTAAAGAAAAAATAAAAAATTTATTTCTGAATGCGTATAAGAACAAAAAAGGACAAAATTTTACAGCAGAGTTACCCCTTGCCGCAAGTTTTAAGCCGCAATCGTCTTTAGAGGGGCTTCTTGAGCAAGGTAAATCCGTCGGTGTTGTATCGCCAGATGTAGATAAAAATATACAAAGTTTACGGGAAATATTATTTTATGGATTTAAGGGTATGGCGGCTTACGCAGACCACGCAGCCATATTGGGTAGATATGATGAAGATGTGAATTCGTTTTTCCACAAGGGTTTATCCGCGTTGCTGGATAACAAGCTTAGCGTAAACGATTATTTATCTTTAATTATGGAGTTCGGTAAAGTTAATTTGAAATGCCTTGAATTATTGGATAATGCGCATACCAGCTATTTCGGCAATCCTGTACCGACAAAGGTTATGCTGGGCGTTAAAAATGGCCCGGCAATTATCATATCCGGACACGACCTTTATGATTTAAAGCAATTACTTGAACAAACAAAAGATGCCGGCGTGAATATTTATACTCATGGCGAAATGCTTCCGGCGCATGGTTACCCTGAACTTAAAAAATATAAACATCTTGCGGGTCATTTCGGAGGAGCCTGGCAGAATCAGCAGAAAGAATTTGATAATGTTCCGGCGGTAGTTCTTATGACCACAAATTGCATACAAGAACCCCGGCCTTCCTATAAAGACAGGATATTTACTACAGGCCTTGTCGTCTGGCCCGAGGTAGAACACATAAGCGCGGTATCCGGAAAAAAAGATTTTAGCAAAGTAATACAAAAGGCAAAAGAATTAGGCGGATTTAAAGAAGACATAATTGAGAAGGAAATTGTTGTAGGCTTCGGCCATAATGCGGTTTTAAGTTTAGCAGATAAAATAATTGAGGCAGTTAAATTAAAGCTCATCCGGCATTTCTTTCTTGTGGGTGGTTGCGATGGAGCAAAGCCGGGAAGAAATTATTATACAGAATTTGTACAGAAGGTGCCCAATGATTGCGTAATCCTTACTCTTGCCTGCGGAAAATTCAGGTTTAACAGGTTAGATTTAGGCTCAATTGGGCCTTTTCCAAGGCTCCTTGATTGCGGCCAGTGTAATGACAGTTATTCCGCAATAAAAATAGCAATTGCCCTGGCGGATGCTTTTAAATGCAGCGTGAACGATCTTCCTTTGTCTTTGATCCTTTCCTGGTATGAGCAAAAAGCAGTATGTATTTTACTTACTTTGTTTTCTCTTGGTATAAAAAATATACGGTTAGGGCCAACACTGCCCGCTTTCATAAGCCCTGATGTATGGGATGTGCTGGTTAAGAAGTTTAATATTAAGCCAATTACGAGCCCTGATAATGATTTGAAAGAAATACTGCGTACTTAGTAGTTATTGCCTAAAGCAGGTAAAGTGGTAAAATAAAAAATCAGAAGCGGATTACGCAGTTATTTATTATTTGCTGGCTGTCCGCCAGGCATCTCGAGCAGAATTAATCCGTTTCCTAAATAAGGAGGTTGTTATGGGTTTATGCCCGATGATATTTTTGCTTATTCCGGTAATCTTTTTATTGTCGCTTAGCTTTTTTGTTTTGGTTGTGTTAAGCAGTGTTAAAACGCAGACCCTAAAAGTTTTTGGGTATGTGATTGTCGCGCTTATTTGGCTTACTGGAATTTTAGTTTTCGCCGGCGGAATTTATAAAGGAAGTAAAGGAATGTATCCCGGAATGCGTATGAAAAACGCGATGATGAAGAGGTATCCAGGGAAACCGGGGATGAAGATGGATAAGTTTCGTCAGGGGGATTCTGCCGAAAGAATAATTTGTCCTAAAATGGAAAAAAGATAGACTTTAATGAATGTTGTTATCGATGAAAATCTTTGCGTAGGTTGTGCCAAATGCGTTAAGTTGTGCCCTGCCAAAATCCTTTTCATCGATGAAATCAGCAAAAAATGCAAAGTAAGAAATAGCTTTCGCTGTGACGGGCGTAAGGGTTGTGAAAGAATATGTCCCGCAAAAGCTATAAAAATAGTTTAGTAACTTAAATTATTGTTGTTGACGTGATTCCCCCGCAATCATACGGATTGCGGGGGTTTAATTATAGGGGGTATTTTGTTTTAGGGTAAGAAAGGGTTCTGCCCAGAGGGAGGTTTAAGTCATGAAGCAAACCGCTAAATTATTTTTTTTCTTTGCGTTTTTTTCTTTTTTAGTTTTTAACAGCCTTTTTGCCCAGGAGTTTTCTGCTGATATGACATCTACTGCTATGGGGCAAAAAGTTTCCGGGAAAATTTACAATGCTCCCGGAAAAACCAGGATGGAGACAAATGATGTAATTACAATCGCGCGTATCGATAAAGGTATCGCCTGGGTATTAATGCCAAATGAGAAAAAATACATGGAAATGCCATTAAATTCAAGTAATGTTGTCGCCGGAGGAGATAAAATGCCCGGAGAAATTGAAAGAAAATTAATAGGAAGAGAAACATTAGACGGTAAAGCAGTTGACAAATATTATATTGTTTATACCGCGGAGGGTAAAACTCAGGCTATTTATTCCTGGATATTGCCTGATTTAGATATTCCTGCAAAAACAGTTGCCAAAGACGGAAGCTGGGAAGTGGAATATAGAAATATAAACGCAGGTAAACAACCGGACAGTTTATTTGAAGTGCCTTCCGGTTACAGTAAATTTTCGCTTCCCTCGGTAAAAGATATAATGGAGGGCGCGATAAAGGGCGCGCTTGGAAACTAGGTAAATCTAATTTTAGGAAAAATATCTTTATGCTAGTTTATGCGAAAGAAAAGTTTTAAACTTGAAGATACGTTCGATCAGCCAGGAATCCGCGAGCAGGATATTGTTGAAAAATTTATAAAATCAAGCGGCCCCGGTGGGCAGTCTGTGAATAAAACCTCCAGCTGTGTTTATCTTAAGCATATTCCTACAGGCATAGAGGTCAAGTGTCAGAGAGAGCGTTCTCAAGTGCTAAATAGGTATATGGCAAGAAAAATACTTGCCGAAAAAGTTAAGGCTTTTAAGCTAAGGCAAATCCGTAAGGCAAAAGATGAGGCAGAAAAAATAAAAAGAAGCTCCAGGGTAAGGCCAGCAAGACTTAAACGGAAAATCCTTGAAGATAAACGCAGACTTTCGCAAAAGAAGCGTATGCGCTTTAAAGTAATAGACCTGCGATAAGCCCCGCCCAGCAGGCTCAATTTGGAAAAAACCATTGATTTTATTGAATTTTTAACCTACCCTTGAAATTTACACAAAAATATGTTATATCAAAGGTAGAAAGTGACAAAGTGACAATTTGACAATTTGACCGACTGAAAAAGGCAAACTCCGAGCAATCGGAGGACGCAAAG
>JALOBR010000073.1 GCA_023228195.1 Candidatus Omnitrophota bacterium | reverse complement strand
AAACCGACAAAGAAAAGTTTAGGGCTGTTTTAAAAGCAAAGCTTATCGCAAAAAAAGAAGAGCTTGAGCGTTTAAAGAAAAATGACCCGGAAAAATATAAAAGCCTGATAGAGAAGGCAAGAACCAAAATAAAAAGCCGTCTCGCGGAACTTAAGAAAAACAATCCCCGAAAGTATGAGGAATTAAAAGCGAAAAGGCGCGAGCATTTGGAAAAACGGCTTGAGTTTCTTAAAGAAAATGATCCAAAGAAATATGAAGAGCTTAAAAAGAAAATCCAGGAGCACAGAGCGATTCATTCAATAGAAGGTAATTTATAAAAATCAAAACGTGCTTAAGAATAAAGAAGAAGATATAAAAAATCTGGCAGATAGTTTTCTGGGCGGCGATAGCTTAGCGTTTAACGAACTGGCAAGGCTCATATATTCTGATATTTTAAATATCTCTTACCGTTATTTGGCAAACATGGAAGACGCGAAGGACGCTTTACAGGTTTCGCTTTTAAAAATACATAACGGACTTAAGTATTTCAGGAATACCTCTAAGCTTTCTACCTGGATTTTTAGAATAACCATAAATACTTCGCTGGATTTTTTGCGCCGCCGCCGCAACATATTTAATCTCGGCGCAAAATATAAAAACGAGCCAAAAACCGAAAATTCTTCCTTAAAAGAAGATTTAGACCTCAGAGACAGACAGGCATTATTAAGAAAAGAAATTTCGCGGCTGCCGGCCAGGCAAAAAAATGTATTTATATTAAGGCATTATGAAGGGTTAAGCATGGCAGAGATAAGTAGTACGATAGGCTGCTCTCAAAGCAGCGTAAAAACACATTTAAAAAGAGCGGTAGACGCTTTGCAGAAGAAAATGGAGGTTATATCATGAGGTGCCTTTCAAAGAAGCAGATGTTGTTGTTCTTCTATAACGAGATGAAGGAGCAGGAAAAAAAACTTGCTTCTCTGCATTTTCTGCACTGTAGCCGCTGTAATAAAAAATATGAAAGCTTAAATAAATTCCTTTATATCGCGGAAAAAGAGAAAATGGACATTTCTCGTGACAGCTTAAATAATATTTTAAAACAAATAGAAACGCAAACCCGGAAAGTGTCAATTGTTTCGCGTATGCGGCAAAGAATAGCTTTTGTTACACAAGACATAACAGCCGCAATTGCATATAGGCCTCAGGTTGCTGTTGTTGCCTTGGCTATAATTGCAATATTTTCGTTGTTGCCTATTATGAATAAAGAACGCATTGAAATGTCCAAAGAGGGTATCGTTGATATTGAAATGGAGTTGGTTTTTGAAGATTCAAACAATACGGATGTTATCCTGGATATCTTCAGCCCGGATTATTCTCAGAAATCTTCCTCAACATACATTTCTTCGTAGTTGGAAAACGGTATTTCGTTAAGGAATATTGACGGCCTGCAGATTATAGCCCCGTTTTTAAAAGTATATTTGGTTTCCGGATAAATGATGTAAAGCAACTGTTTTGCTCTCGTGGTTGCGACATAAAACAGCCTTCTTTCTTCTTCAAGGGCTTCGTCTTTTCCAAGCGCCTTAGGGTGGGGGAATTCATAATCGCTAAAGCCTACGATAAATACAGTTTCCCATTCAAGGCCTTTAGCCTGATGTATTGTCGAAAGCGTAAGAAATTCTCTTCTTTCGCTTGCTGAAAGCATTGACTCGCCTTTAAATTCTTCAAATGAGTTTAATTCGGTAAGAAACCTTCGGACGGTTGGATAATCCGCCGCCATTTTCGCGAGTTCTTCCAGGTCAAGGATTCTGTCGTCAGGATTATCGAATGTTAAATAACAGTAGTCTTTATAGAAAGATAAAATTTCCCTGACGGTATCCTGGGGTTTTTCGATAGTTTTGATTCTTTCAAATACTTTTGAAAATTCCCTAAAGCCCTGTTGTTGTCTTTTGGGAAGCCCGGTTGCCACTTCGTCTATGGATTTTTTTTCGGCAACTAACATTTTCCATATTTTTGCAGCATAACTTCTGCCTATTCCTTTGTACAACGAAACAGCCCTTTTAAACGACAACTCATCACCAGGGTTATTTATTATTTTAAGATATGACATAACATCTTTTATGTGCGCCTGTTCGAAAAAACGCACTCCGCCGCGCATAATATAGGGGATATTTCTTTTCATAAACTCTATTTCCAGCTCCAATACCTGGAAGTGCGAACGAAAGAGTACGGCTATTTCCTTAAGCGGTGTGCCCTGGTTATACAGTTCGAGCACTCTCTGGGCTACGAATTTTGCCTGCGCGTAAACATCCTTTGTTTTTACGGCTATAGGCTTTTCCGCTGCCCCCTTAACCGCCTTTAAGGCTTTGGGGAACTGGTTTATGTTGTGCGTAATTATGTTATTTGCGAGTGAAAGGATTTGCGGCGAAGATCTGTAATTTATCTCAAGCTTGTAGATCTTTGCTCCTTCAAAAGTTTTCGGGAAGTTCAGCAGATTGTTTATATCAGCGCCTCTAAAAGAATATATTGATTGGGCATCGTCTCCTACGACCAGTATGTTTTTATGCGTCGAGGCAAGGCGTTTGATTATTTCAAACTGGATATGGTTTGTGTCCTGGTATTCATCAACGAGTATGTATTTGAAAATACCGGAATATTTTTTACAAAGCTCATCCACTTCCAGTATTTTTAACCAATACTTAAGGAGGTCATTAAAGTCCATGGTGTTGCTTTGTCTTTTTTTCTGTTCATAGCGCTCAAGGACATTTTTTATGGGAGATGAGTATTCTTCTATGTGAGGGTAAGTTTCATAAATTACGTCACTTATTTTTTTAAGTGAATTTACGCTAATGCTGTAAATATTTGAAATAATATCTTTCTTCGGAAAAAGCTTAGCGTCTTTTGTGTAGCCTAGTTCTTCTATACAATCTTCAAGTAAGTCTTTAGAATCTTCTTTGTCTATGATAGTGAAGTTTGGAGAGTAGCCTATTGTCTGCGCTTCTTTTCTTAGAATCATATTTCCGGCATGATGGAATGTCCCGGCCCAAAGCCCGGATAAACTTGATTTAAGAAGCACTTCAGCGCGGTGAATCATTTCTTTGGAGGCTTTGTTTGTAAAAGTTACGAGCAGTATATTTTCAGCGGGAACTCCTTTTTGAAGTAAATAGGCGAGCCGGTAAATCAGAACACGGGTCTTGCCGCTTCCTGCCCCCGCCAATACAAGAGAGGGGCCGTCAGCTTCTTTTACGACTTTTAATTGTTGCGGGTTTAAATTCTCTTCGTAATTTATTTCGGTTGTCGAAAAAAAAGGTGTCAATTTGTAGCTTTTCATATTATTAAAAAGAAGACAGATGTTTAATGCTCCAGAATTTCTTTCAGTTCTTCAGCGGATAGCGCGGGTATGCCCAGTTTTTGCGCCCATTTTATCAGGCCGTTGTCTGAGGTGGCAAGAAATGAGCCAAGCTCTTTGGCTAAAAGCAGAAGGTCGAAATCTTCTTTACTGTCAATAATGCCTTCCCGAAGGGCTACTCGGTATTCTTCTCTGAGGCGCTTTATTATTTCTTCTTCTGTTTTTTCTTTTGGCGGAATTATTTTTAATTCCTGTCTTGCGTATTTTTCGGCAATGCGCAGGCCTTTATTTATTCTTGCGCGGAATTCTTCAATGAATTCATATAAAAACATAGAAGGAATCGGGGTTTCGTAAGATGCGGGCGGTTTTTTTTGTATAAGAAGCGTTTCTTTAAGCGAGGGCTTATTTTCCATAAACTTCATAAGTTCTTCGTAGACAGAGGGGGGCATATAGCATAAACAATCGTTTTGTTTTTCCAACTTCTCCAAAAAATTCTTTAAGGCATTTTCCGGAGTTTGGCCAAAAAACACCCTTGAGTCGGGATTTACAAAAATGCTGGTGTCGAGAATTATCTTCACTGGTTTTTTCATTGCTATATTCTAAACTAAATTCGCGTTAAAGGCAACGATAAAAATTATACAGTTTATTTTAAAAAAAATCTTGATTTAATAAGGTTATATTGATAAACTTATAACTATAGAGGAGGTTCAAATGCGTACCACGTTTACAGTCGCAGCGTTAATGTTCTTTGTCGCAGGCTTTATTGGTTGCGATAAGGTTTTCCCTCCAAAGCCGGTAGAAACAAATGAAGAAATAAGCATACATGGTGCGCTTTTGGCAAGAGTAAACGGTTGGGCAATAGGCTTGGATGATTTCAGAAGTTATTTAAAAAGCATAGAGCCGATAGCTGCTCAGCAGCAGATAAACGTAAACAGTGCGGAGTTTAAGGTAAAGTTTCTAAATGATCTTATCAAGAATCAGATATTGGCTCAAATAGCCGTAGAAAAAGGAATCGATAAGAGTGAAGATCTTACTAGGGCCCTGAGGGATACGCGCGATACATTGCTCGCGGCAAAATTGAGGAAAGATATAGAGAAAAACGTAACGGTTTCTTATGCTGAAGTGCGCGCTTTTTATGATAAGAATAAGGAATTTTTTAAGGAGCCGCGTCAGATAAAGATTAGGGAAATAGCGGTAAGGAATGAAGCGGAAGCAAAAGATATCAGTATTAAATTGCTTACCGGTGAAAATTTTGAAAGCCTTGCGCGTCAATATTCTATTGCCCCCTCCAGGGACAAAGGCGGAGATAAAGGATGGATAACTCCTTCGCTTGAAGATATGCAAAAAAATGCAAAATTCTGGGCGTCCATTGCAACGGTTGAGCCGGGGAGAGTGTCAAATTATTTCAAGGCAGATGACGGAAAGTATTACATAATAAAAGTTGAAGAAGCTAAGGGCGGAGGAGAAGTTTCTTTCTCTGAAGTAGAAAAAAAGCTAGAAGACGCATTGCGGGAAGATAAGGTTGAGCAGGAAGTTAATAAGTTAATCGAAACTTTTAAGACAAAGGCTCGGGTAGAGAAGTCAGAAGATTTGTTGAAATAGCACAGATGATCGCAGGTAAAATTATCTGCGATTATTCGTTTGTAAATCTGTGTTAATCTGTGTAAAAAAAAGGAGTGTAAATGGATAAGAGGATCGTGAATTTATTAATCGGTGTAGGTATAGCAATTATTGCCATCATCGTTATAAACGCCCAGATGCAATCACGAGAGCGCCTTATCCAGGAGCTTATTAAAAAAGGGCAGTTGGTTGAGGTAGTTGTGGCAAAAGAAGATATAGCAAGAGAGACTACAATTACTTCAGATATGGTAAAGATTGCCACGGTTCCTTCGAAAACTTTACAGCCCGGAGATTTAACGTCGGTTGATTCGGTTATAGGAAAATTTGCCATAACAGATATCTTAAGGGACCAGCATTTAAGCAGTGAATCAGTTAAGCCGCTGATTGGCTTTAAATACCTTTCCGACGCCGTTCCTGAAGGTAAACGCGCAATTACTATTTCGGTAGATAAGCTCTCTGCTATAGAAGGGTTGATCAAACCGGGAGATATAGTTGATATCATAGGTACATTTAGTTTTCCTGCTGAGAAAGGAGCAAACCCACCAATAGTAATTACGCTTTTTCAAAACGTTAAGGTTCTGGCCACCAATAAAAATCTTTCTCCTTACCGGGCAGAAGGAAAAGCTGATACTATTACGCTTGCGCTTGATCCGGATGGTACAAAATTGCTTACGTATTCGCTTGAGCTTGGCAGGCTACGCCTTGTCTTAAGAACACCTTTGGATAAAAGCGGAGAGCCGGAATATTCCGCGCTTACTCTTGAAGGGCTTTTGAATAAATTAAATTTAATACAGCGCACCATCCCACAGGAAAAGCTACCAACTATAGAAATTTATAAGGGGTCTAAGCAGGAAGATATTCCTGTAGAACGATAAAAACAAAGGGAGGCGATTGATGCTAAGAAAAATAGTTGTATACATAAGTTTTATCGTCTTCTTATTGACCAACTCATTTTCCTTTTCGCAAAACATTTTTGAGCCATTAGCCGAAGATGAATATATTTTAGTTTCCGGAGAGGCTTTGGCGATAGCGGTTTCTTTTCCTCAGAGAGTTTCTATGCGTGATCCAGAAACAGCCGATATATCAAAAGTGTCGGATAAAGAAATAGTAATTGTAGCCAAAAAGCCCGGCGAAACAACGCTTACCATTTGGAACAAAGACGGGGAAAAAACTTACTATATAACCGTATATTCGCAAGACCTCGACAGAGTGTTAATGAGGCTAGAGAAACTTATAAGACGGGATTTAAAAATAAATAAGGCAGTTTTAAAGAAAAATGAAGCGACAGGAAAGATAATTATAACAGGGGATGTAACTGTTCTTGATAAAGAACAAATAGATAAGGTTGTCGAGCCTTTTAAGGACAGGGTTGATAATATTTTGACCGTGAAAAAAGAAACCAAGATGGTTGAAATAGAGGCCCGCATCCTGGAGCTTAATAAAAGCGATTTGGACAGGCTTGGCGTGAAATGGCAGGAATATGTACAGATACGCCAAGAGCCTTATGTAGCTCCCAGCTCTTCCGCCAGCGGGGTTGAGACAACTCTTGATATCGCAAAAAAATGGACTGCTGCCTGGGGTATGGGAAGCTGGTCGAGGGACGCTCTAACCGCAAGGATTGATATGCTTGTTCGTGACGGCAAGGGCAAAGAATTATCGAGGCCAAAGTTATTGTGTTTGAGCGGCGAAGAGGCCAGGCTTTCGGTAGGCGGAGAGGTGCCCTATCTTAGCGGTTCAACTACGGGTGCCGCCGGAACGTCAGTTAGCGTTTCCTATAAAGAATACGGAGTTATTTTGAAAATAAGGCCGATAGTTTCAAACGATAATAAGAAGATTTATGCGAGTATGCGCGCGGAAGTAAGCGCCCTGGATTTGGTAAATGCCATAACCGTTTCCGGCACCCGGGTGCCGGCATTTACTACAAGGATTGCGGAAACTGTTTTTAATCTTAAATCCGGAGATACTGTATTTATAGCCGGGCTTATAAAACAACAAGATTCCGAGAGTATAGATAAACTGCCTGCTTTGGGCAATTTGCCGGTAATCGGCACGTTATTTAGGTCAAAGGAATTTCAGAATTCGCAGACAGAATTGGTAATATCGCTTACCCCTAAAGTTATATCGCTGGATGATAAAGAAGAAATCCCAGAAGTAAAAGAAGTGTCTGAGAGGAAAAACCTGGAATTATACACAGGATTGATACCCAATAGTTTACAAAATTACGTATTGGATGTGCAGGATGAAATCGGAAATAATATAATGTACCCGCCTTCGCTCCGGCAGACAGGCTGGGAAGGTATGGTTGTTTTGAAATTAAATATCAACCAAACCGGAAGGCTTAATGATGTGCAAGTTACAAAATCTTCCGGCCACAAGATATTCGATACAGACGCGGTTAAGCTGGTAAAAAGTTTAACATTTGCGCCGTTTCCGGCAGGTAGCGATATACGGGAATTAAATATAGATGTGCCTATCGTTTACCGCGAAAGAAATAAGCGTTAACCCAAAAAAATGCAAGTTTCGCGGGGCATTTTTTGCCTAAGGGTGCCCAATGGGCAGGCTTCGCACGCGCCGCCAAAATTTCCATAGCC
>JALOBR010000072.1 GCA_023228195.1 Candidatus Omnitrophota bacterium | reverse complement strand
TTGAATATCTTTGATGTGCGTTTTGAATTCTTCTTTGAGCTCTTTCAAGAAATTATCTAAATCTAAAATCGTTCCTTCTACATCAAGCTCAACGGTGCCGTCACTGCGATTAGCTACCCATCCGTAAATTATATACTTATAGGCACAGGACCGTGCTGCATAACGAAATCCTACTCCTTGTACCATTCCTGAAAATAATACGTAGTAGTGCCTGTTTGTAGTTTTTTTCATTACTCAAATTTATCCCCGGATTTTAACCGATGCCCCAACACAAAAGAGTATGCGTCCATTTCACTTTTTCCTTCCGGTATAAGGCGTTTTATATTTAATGTTCCATTTCCGGTTGAAACGTATATGCCGTCTTTTTTTATTATTTCGATCGTCGCGGGTTGTATTTTGGTTTCAGAGGCAAGCACCTCTGATTCCGTTATTTTTATTGCTTTTCCTCTGTAAAAAGCATAAGCACTAGGCCAGCCGGCTAGTCCCCTGATTTTATTATGGATATCTATGGCGTTATCTTGCCAGTTTATCTTGCCGTCTTTCTTTTGAAGTTTAGGGGCAAATGACGAAAAGGCTTCATTTTGTGAAATTGTCGCCCAACTGTCCCTTTTAAGCATGTTTAATGATTCTACCAGGAGCCTGGCTCCTTCTTTTGCCAGCTTTTCGGAAAGAGTACGAGCGTTGTCTTTATCGGAAATTGTAATTTTGTTCTGTAAAATTATATCCCCGGTATCCAGGCCTTCATTCATTTTAAATATAGTAGCTCCGGTTTCTTTATCTCCTTTAAGCAAAGCCCAATTTATGGGTGCGGGGCCGCGATAAAGCGGCAATAACGATGGGTGCACTCCAAGAGCGGCTATTTTGGGAATTACCAGCAAAGATGCCGGAAGAATTTTTCCGTAGTCGGCTATTATGAATAAATCCGGGGACATTTTGGATAGTTGTTCCTTGATTTCGTTTGTTTTAATCGATTGCGGCGTGATTACGGGTATATTTGCCTTTTGGGCAAACAGGCTTATGGCGGTAGGCTTTTCTTTAAGCCCCCTCCCCTTTGGTTTGTCGGGTTGGCTGATTACAAGCTTTGGTTTAAATCCTGAAAGGCAGAGGTTTTCAAGGATTGTTAGCGAGAATTTAGAACTTCCGAAATAAATTATATTCATATATAAAATTATCCGTTAATGTATCACAATTGCCATTTGTATACCAGAGCTGCGCGTATCTTTAGCGATTTGCTTTATTTCCTTACGTAATTGATATCCATCCTTGGATTTCATTATAATATAATAACGGAATTTACCCCGGAGTTTAAAAGGTTGTTCCTTGAGCGGCCCGTATACGTCAAAGCCTTTGTTGGTTAACTCCTTAAAGAGGCGGTTTGAACGTTCGAATACTTTTTCTGCGGAATGCGCTCTTAATGTAATCTGCACAAGCGCTCCGAAAGGCGGAAGCTTTAATTCTTTTCTCGATAGAAGCTCTTTGTCGTAGAAGTGTTTCCAGGGTTCATTTATGGTTTTAAATAGATAATGGTTTTTGTTGCGTGTAAACACATAGATGTTTTCCATAAATAAACAGGTAAGTTTTTTTAAGTATGTATAGGTATTGAATGTGGCTTCATAATCAAGCCGCGACATCTGGTAATCTGCATCCAGGAAAAATCCGTTATCAAATTTTTCGCTGCCATATGTGCTGCTTAAAATTTTTGATGTAGCAAGAACAATTTGAGTATCCGGGGTTTTAGTCTCCCAATCATTGATTTTTATGTCTGGAAATATCTTTTTTAAGCCGGATTCTATCCGTTCTATGCCTATGCCAAAGCTGCGAATATAGCCGCTGTTACATAAGTTACATATTTTTGATAAGTCATGTTCTCCTCCGCACGAAGGGCATATGCCCTTATTTTTTACAAACGATTGCTTAAGGAAAGTGGAACAACTTTCACATTTAAATATATATCCGCACGAAGAACACGCAAGATAAGAACCGAATCCTGTTTTGTTCCACAAAATTACATTGCGTTGACCAAGCGTTAAGCTTTTATTCAGTAATTCTACAAGAAGCGGGCTTATCAATTGGCGCTTATATTCTCCGATATTTACTATGCTGATCTCTTTGGAAGGCTCTTTAATTTCTTCTAATTTAAGCTTTTTTTGATTTATTAAATTATATGCGCCGATGCTTGGATAGCTTGCGCCAAAAATTGTGTCCATTTTTTTTATCTTTGAAAGTATGGATACGACATCAGAAAGATGATAAAAAGGTTTTTCTTCCTGAAAATAATAAGGGCTATTTTCTTCTTCTATAACAACCAATTCAAGATCATAAGGATAGTAAAAAAGAGTCATTCGGCTGCCTAAAATAAGCGATTTTTTCCTTGTGGAAAGCCAGCCTTGAAATAATTCTTTTTCGGTTTGATAGCCATGCATTATTTTTAAGTCAGGGAAATCTTTTTCAATTATCTTTTTCGCCTCATTTAGATAAGAAATTTGGGGAAGTATTATCAAAACCGAACCCAGTTTAAGTTTATTCTGGATAAACTTTTTCCACACCTCGTAGCGTTTTTCGAACGTAGATGCTTTCACGAAGAGGTTTTGAGGGGTATGCCCGTTTGTTTCTTTTTCAAAGGATGGCAAATCGGTTGCTTTTGGTTTTTTTAGGTAACCAGGCAGCATCATAAATAAAAATTCACCAAGCGGATAAGGGTAGTATTCGCTTAGTTGTTTTGCAAACTTTATGGCATCCTGCGGCAAGGCAGGCGTTGTGTCCAGGGTTTCTATGACGGGCTTTATTTTTTCTATTGTGGAATTATGCGCTATCTCACTAAGCACTGCGACAGTTTTAACGCCCCTGAAATCAACAAGCAGGCGTGAACCTGTTTTTACGTTAAGCGAATCAGGCAGGAAATAATCAAATTCTCTTTCCAGAGCAATAGGCAGTATTACTTTTGCAATTCGAGGTTTCTTCATCGTTTCATATCCTAAGAAATAAGCGAATTTATAGTTTCGTTTATGATCAGTCGTATACTCGAAAGATTAATCGGGTAGTTATCGGTAAGTTCTTTTTTCTTTTCGTTAAAATAATTCAGCGTTTTTAAGAATTCGGATTTGCTTTCAGCGAATCTTCCTATACCGTATTTTTCCAAAAAATCCATATTCTCTTTTTCCTGCCCGGGAATATAACGCATAAAGATAAACAGTTTCTTCGTATACATTCCTTCAAAAATTGTAAGTCCGCCCGGCTTCGTAACTATAATTGAACTTACGCTGAAAAGTTCCCAAATTTCTTCATAGGAAGGGAAGAACTTAAGGTTTGGAAGTTTAAGGCTTTCGAGTCGCGCTTTAAGTTTTAAATTTTTTCCGTAAATAAAAAAAATATTGAATTTGTCTTTAATTTCGAAAATTATCTCATCCATATAAGGGAAGTTTCCTCTAAGTGAAGACATAAAAAGTATAGCCGGTTTTTCATCCAGCGAAAATTTTTCCTTTATGCTTGTTTGCTGAGGCATATTTAAAAAACCATGCCGCAGCGAAACATATCCGCTTATAATTTTAGACGGTTCTACGTTTAGCTTGATTAAATCCTTCTTGGTATCTTCATGCGCCACAAAATACCTATCAACGCAAGCGTCAGCCCAAAGCGGATGCGCCCGTATATCCGTTACTATTGTTATTACTTTTATATTCAGTTCTTTTTTTAATTTATTGATAAAACTTATAGGAAAAAAATGTGTAGTGATTATCACTTTTGGATGGGTTCTGCGCAAATATTCAAAAAAATGAAAAAACAAAAATTCCTGTATTTTATTTACAAGAAAACGTAAGTGCGCACTTTTCGTAGTAGAAGAGTATAAAAAATTCCAAATATAAGGCAGGCGTTCAGTTCCGGTTAAATAAAGAAAAATATAGAATTTTTTTATGAAAGGATAAGAAAAATCCAAAAGATCTACGCAGGGCGCATTAAGATAATCCCTGAGAGCGTAGGCGCATCTTTTGTGGCCCTCACCGAAACTTGCATGTACAAGCAAAATTTTATCCATAGTGTGAACATATATAATAAGATGCTATAAGCAGATTATCGAAAACATAATCAGGTTCGAAATCCCAACTATCGCGGTTTGAGATTCTTTCTTTGCCGGAGAGAACCAGAACCGGCTTTGCTCCAAATTTTTTTGCCGCATTCATGTCACGGAAGGAATCGCCGATAAAGAAAGAAACTGTAACCGGCTTGTCCAGGCTTTTTAATGCTTCGTGCATTAAGCCGGTATTCGGTTTGCGGCAGGCGCAATTATCCCCTTCCTTGTGTTTGCAGTAATATACCCCGTCAACTTCAACTTTATGTTTCTTTAGGCCATTTATCATTTTTTTTGTAATTTGACTTAAAATTTTTTCGCTATAGATGCCTTTAGATACCCCTGCTTGGTTGGAGATAATAAAAAGCTTAAAGCCTTTTTCTTTTAGCATTTTAATTCCCTGGATACTGCCTGCTAGAAACTTAAATTCCCTCGGGCTTGTTACGTAGTTTTTATCCCCGGGGTACTCATTAACAACACCATCTCTGTCTAGAAATATTACTTTCATAGTTTTAGTTAACCAAAAAATAAAATATTTACCCAAACAAATTATTTTAGCTTCGGATTTGCAAAAAGTAAATGGTAAATCTTTTCTTTATCAAGAAACCTGTGCTCGCTTGACTTTAAATCGCCAAGCGCAAGGCCGCCTATCCTTACTCTTTTTAAGTCAATTACATAGTAACCTAAAGAATTAAACAATCTGCGGAGATGGCGTTTTTTGCCCTCGCTTACAACCGCAAGATAGCTAGACTGTAAAGGACCCTCTTTGATTGTGGTTATTTTCTTAACTTTGAGTAAATCCTCCGCGTCTCTTACCCCACTGATTGCTTTTTGCGCATCTTTTTTGGCTAAAATTTTATCAAGAATTATTTTATATTCTTTTTCAATCTGAAATTTCGGATGAGTTACATGGTAACAGAGGTCGCCATCGTTGGTTAGTATGATTAATCCGGAGGTATCTTTATCGAGGCGCCCCACCGGGAAAATTCCCGTAAGAGTTTCAGGAAAAAAATCTATAATTTTTTTATCTGCGAATTTATCGCAGCAGGTGGTCGTAACGCCCTTAGGTTTATTGAATATTAAATAAACAGTGTTTTTTACGTTTATGGGCTTACCGTCTATGCAAACTTTGGAATTGTTAGCTACTTCGTAAAAGGGCTTATTTATCCCCATGCCGTTAACCGTTACCCTGCCTTCTTTAATTAAAAGCTGGGCTTTTCTTCGTGAACAATAGCCGCTTTTGCTTATATAAACGTTAAGATGCATTAATTCCTCCTTCGGAAATTATTCCAAAGGCCATGTTTTTATCGACTTTATTTATTTGCACGGTAATTATTTCACCCGGCATAGCTTCGCTTTTTACGCAGAGTTTTATGTAATTTTCGCTGTATCCGTAAACATAGCCGGATTTTCTTTCTTCGACAATCATATTAAGGGGTTTTCCCAGAAACGCTTTTTTATATTCAATAGCGAATGAATCAGTAACGCTCTTTAGTTGCCTGAAGCGTTTCTTAACCTTACCGGAATTTATTTTCTGTCCGTAAAACCGGGTTTTTTCGCGGCCAGAAAAAGTAAAAATATGCGTGCGCATTGGTTTAACCTTACTTAAAAAATTTATTGTGTTGTTAAAACTGGCTTCATCTTCACCGGGAAAGCCGACAATAATATCGCAGCTCACGGCAATTGCCGGGTTTACCTGGCGAAAGTCTGCAACGATCTTTTCATACATTTCAACGGTTTCTTTTCTGTTCATTTCTTTTAAGATGCGGTTATCGCCGTTTTGGAAAGGAAGATGTATGTGTTGGCACATTTTGGGATGCATAAAAAGACTAATTATTTTTTCGTCTACCGAATAAGGCTCCAGCGAACTTAAGCGCAGACGAGTGAGCGAATCTCTGCATAGTATGGTTTTTAGCAAGTCATAGAGACTGGTTTGGGGTAATAAGTCTTTTCCGTAAGCCCCGAGGTTAACGCCGCAAAGAACAATTTCCTTATGACTAGTTTCTAATCTCTCTATCTCCTCCATGGTCTCATTGCCGGGCCTGCTGATTGAGCGGCCCCGCAAGAAAGGTACTTTGCAAAATGAACAAAAATTATTACAGCCATCCTGAATTTTGATAAATGCGCGTTGGTTGGTAAAACCGTTTATCTTTAAAGACCAGATGTTTTTCGGTCCGGTCTTAACCCCTTTTATTATGTCAACCAAGGATTGTTTTTTATCCTGGCCGACTACATAATCAGCGCCTGTTTTTCTGGTTTCTTCAGCGTTTAACTGCGGCCAGCAACCGCACACCGCAATTTTTGCCTTAGGATTCTCTTTTTTAGCTTTGAGCGCCAAGCGCCTGGAATCTGAATCAGCCTTTGCTGTAACTGAACAGGAATTTATTATATATATATCTGCTGCGTTTTCCGTTATGGTAAAACCGCAGGATTTGAATTGCTCCTGCAACGCCCGTGTTTCATATTGATTAACTTTGCAGCCTAAGGTGTAAAATTTAACTTTCATGTAAGTTTCGTAAGAAAATAATTAGTAAGTCCGGATGCAAAAATAGACGCGGTTTCTACGCGCAGAATATTTTCCGAAAGTTTAAGAAACAGAAATCCGTTATCTTTCAATTTTTCATATTCATGCGGTGAGAAATCACCCTCGGGTCCGATTGCTAACAGAATCTTATGGCATTTCTCCTTTGCGATATCGGTTATGTTCTGTCCATCTATGGAAGCGGCCAGTTTTACGCTAAAATCTTGTTTTATCAATGTATCAAAATCGATAACTTCATTTATCTGCGCAATCCACAATCTGTTTGATTGCCTCGTTGCTTCCTGCACGATTTTTGTCCATCTTTTCATTTTTCCGGATGAAGGGCGCTCCCGTATGCTTCGTTCGCAAATAAACGGTTGATACGCCCAGATACCAAGCTCGGTTGCTTTTTGTAGAATTAATTCTAATTTTTGTTCCTTAATAAGCGGCAGGGCTAATGTAATTTTTACTAATGGTGTGTCACCTGTTTGTTCTAGGGCCTCTTTTTTTAAAGAAACGCATTTACGGCTTATCTCAATTATTTGGTAGCGATACTCCGTTCCTTCGCCGTCAAATAGATAAATATGCTGTCCTTTCTTTAAGGATAACACATCATTGGTTTTATGCAAAATATCCTTATCGTTAATTGTGATAACATCACAAAGTTCGTATTTAGGAAAAAATAATCTTACTTTAGACATGTTACTTGGAATAATCTTTTTCATTAAACACGATAGCGTTAAATTTATATAGCATAACCCCTTTTTCCTTGTAGGTATCTTTTGGTAATCCGGCCTTAAGGCAGGTATGTTCAAGGAAAGTTTGCCTGTCCCAGTTGTATTCGAGAGGCACTTGCGGAAGAAGAAGTCCGGAATAGGGACCTTTACTGATTACAAGGCCGTGTTTTCCCACTTCAATTTCGTCAATGTCGTTTACTTTTTCAAACGGAGTCAATACGGAGATCTCAATCTCTATATTTTTAAGTTCGTCATACGTAACATGAGCAAAACGCCAGTCTTCTGTTGCGGATTCAACGGCAACGCTTGATACAACTTCACGTAAAGGTTTT
>JALOBR010000071.1 GCA_023228195.1 Candidatus Omnitrophota bacterium | reverse complement strand
ATGACCCGGCGCAACAGTTATGGGGCGGAATTTCTGCGGTATTTCTTTCCTGGAACGGAAAAAGAGCCATATCCTACAGAAGAATCGAAAATATTCCTGATGAATGGGGAACGGCAGTAAACGTGCAATCAATGGTTTTCGGCAATATGGGAGAGACAAGCGCAACCGGAGTTGCATTTACCAGAAATCCCGGTAACGGTGAAAACAAGTTTTACGGCGAATATCTAATAAACGCGCAGGGAGAAGATGTGGTTGCCGGAATACGCACACCTGCCCCAATAAATGAATATTCAAAAAGCGAACACAATAAGGAACTGGTAAGCCTTGAAAAAGGTATGCCGAAACTTTATAAAGAGCTTGTCGATATACGAAACAGGCTGGAAAAGCATTACCACGACATGCTTGACATAGAGTTTACCATTGAGAACGGGATTCTTTATATGCTTCAATGCCGCGTAGGCAAACGTAACGGCCCTGCGGCAATAAAGATGGCAACCGATATGGTCAAGGAAAAACTCATTAAAAAAGAAGAAGCTGTAATGAGAGTTACACCTGCGCAATTGGACGAATTACTTCATCCGATAATTGATCCTAAAGAAGAATTAATAAATAAACCTATCGCGAAAGGACTTCCTGCGGGCCCAGGGGGTGCAGCCGGAATGATTGTTTTTAGCGCAAACGAAGCCGTAAAATGGGCAAAAGAAGGTAAAAAAGTAGTTCTTGTGCGCGAAGAAACAAATCCTGAAGACGTCGAAGGAATGCGCGCGGCGCAGTGTATACTTACGGCGCGTGGCGGCATGACGTCACACGCTGCATTAGTAGCCAGGGGATGGGGAAAGTGTTGCATTGTAGGTTGCAGCAACCTACACGTAGACTATGATGCAAAAACCTTAAAAGCCGGCGATAAAATGCTGAAAGAAGGCCAATGGCTAACCTTAAACGGAACAAAAGGAAATGTTTATGCCGGACAGCTTAAAATGATGGATGCTTCCGAAGAAAACCAAATCCTTTCAGAATTTTTAAAAATGTGCGACTTATTCAGACGCTTAAAAATCAGAGCCAATGCCGACACCCCCGAAGATGCTCAAAAAGCAAGGTCTTTTGGCGCAGAAGGTATCGGGCTTTTTAGAACCGAACATATGTTTTACGGTAAAGGTGCGGAAAAACCGTTATTTCTACTACGCAAAATGATAGTTTCGAAAACAGTCGAGGAAAGAAAACTTGCGCTTAATGAACTATTTCCCTTTGCAAAAGCAGACATAAAACAAACACTCGAAGCAATGAAAGGCTTTCCTGTAACTATACGCTTGTTGGATCCGCCGCTTCATGAATTTGTACCGCGTGATGAAAAACAACAGCAAGAATTAGCCCAAAGCTTAAATATCGGGATTGAGGAATTCAGGAAAAGAGCTGACGCGTTACACGAAAGCAACCCAATGATGGGCCATCGCGGCGTACGATTGGGAGTAACGTATCCTGAAATAACCCAAATGCAAATAAGGGCTATACTCGAAGCTTCAGCTGAGATTATTAAATCAGGAAGCAAGGTTGAACCGGAAATCATGATTCCTGTCGTATGCACCGTGGAAGAGCTTACCGATCAGTTAAATATAATGAAGGGGATATACGAAGAAGTTATTAAGAAATATTCCTTAAAGAAAATGCCGGTAATGTTTGGAACAATGATTGAGATTCCGCGCGCGGCTTTAACTGCTGATAAGATAGCAAAAGTTGCCGAATTTTTCTCCTTTGGAACAAATGACCTTACTCAAATGAGCTTTGGATTTTCCAGAGACGATATCGGTGGATTTTTGCCTGAATACATCAAAAAAGGAATACTTGGCGACGATCCTTTCCAAACTATCGACCAGGAAGGCGTGGGCCAATTAATTAAAGTTGGCATTGAACGCGGCAGAAAGACCCGCAAAGACTTGAAAGTCGGAATATGCGGCGAACATGGAGGAGAGCCGAAATCAGTTGAATTCTGCCATAAAGTAGGGATGAACTATGTTTCGTGCTCACCGTTTAGGGTACCGATTGCGAGACTTTCTGCGGCACAGGCTGTTTTAAAAGAAAAAACAAGCAAAGGAAAAAAATAGTACAAACACTATGGAAGCAATAAAAGCGTATCTCAATAGAATAAAACACATTTCTCTTCTTTCTAAAAGTGAAGAAGAAGATTTGATACGCAAAGCAAAACACGGCAACCGTGAGGCAAGGCGCAAAATCATAAACGCAAACCTTAAGCTGGTTGTAAACATTGCCAAACATTACAGCCACTTTGACCTTCCGCTTATGGACTTAATTGCCGAGGGTAATATCGGGCTTATGCGCGCAATCGACAAATTCAATATCGGCAAAGGTTTCCGGTTTTCAACTTACGCTGCATGGTGGATACGACAGGCAATTTCCCGTGCGCTGATTGATCAGGGCAAAACCATTCGCATACCGGTTTACATGAGCGAATTTATATCCAAATACAAGAAAATAAACGAAACCCTGCGGCAGAAATTAAAAAGAGAGCCCAGCAGGGGCGAAATAGCCGTCAAGATAAAACTTCCGGTTGAAAAAGTCGGAGAAATAGAAATGTGGATGCAAAAAAAAGCTTCCTTGGAAGCTCCGGTAGGAGAAGACGGCGAATCTCAACTAGGAGATTTTATCCAGGGAAGCGAATATGCAGACACCAATAAGGAAGTAGAAAAATTCTTTGACCATGAAAGAGTCGTGCATCTACTAGACTTTGTCACAGAGAGAGAACGGCAAGTCCTTAATTTACGCTTCGGCATAGAAAATGGCAAGTCACACACATTGGCAGAAGTATCAAAGATTTTAAGTGTTTCAAGGGAACGCGTAAGGCAAATCGAAAAAGACGCGTTAATGAAACTTAAAAAATATTCCATGCAGGAGCAGCAAAAGGACCTGGAGTTTTAATGAGACTTACGATGAAAGGAGGGTTATGAAACTAGAAAGACATATCAGAAATATTCCTGACTTTCCTAAAAAAGGAATTCAATTCAAAGACATAACCACCTTACTTAGCGATAAAAAAGCGTTCAAGGCTACGGTTAACGGCTTAGCAAAAATATTTAAAGGAAAAAATATAGACTATGTGGTTGCCGCTGAGGCAAGAGGTTTTATTTTAGGAGGAGCGCTTAGCTACAAGCTTGGTTGCGGATTTATTCCGGTAAGAAAACCGGGGAAACTTCCATATAGAACATATAAGCATTCATATTCCCTGGAATATGGAACAAACGAATTGCATATCCACGAAGACGCTCTCCCAAAAAACGCAAAGGTGCTTATTCTTGATGACCTTCTGGCAACGGGCGGCACAGCGCTAGCCCTGGTTAATCTGGTAAAAAAGTTTGATGCTGACATCGTCGGCGTTGCTTTCCTCATCGAACTTACCGATCTAAAAGGCAAAGAAAAATTTAAAGAATATCCAGTATATTCGTTAATCAAGTTTGACATATAAACTGGAAACCTGAATCATACCGTAAAATTCCGGACTGAGAATAAGACACCAAAAATTCGTTATTTCTTACCAAACTTATTCAGCTGTGGCTTTTCTTGCCCCTATAGCTCAAACGGATAGAGCGCGGCCCTCCTAAGGCTGAAATCCCCGTTCGACTCGGGGTGGGGGCATGATAATACCTCAAACGCATTATAACCTATCGATTTACCTTTGACATCCTCACAAACAATCATAAGACACACCTGCAAAAAACGCTCTAACCATGACAGAAAACATATACGGCGTAAGGTAAGGATGTGCTTTAAGACAGCAGGGGATAGGGTAAAAATTGATTAGTTATGCCCTAAATTTGCCAAAACCCATCATTTACCTTGCTGAATTGCGATTATTTGGTATAATAGAAAAAATAAGGAGAAAAATATGGCTGAAGTGCATATAGAAAGAAGAGAAGATTTTGAGAAGGCATTACGCGCATTTAAAATGCAATGTAAACGCGAAGGCATATTGCAGGATTTTAAAGACCGCCAACACTACACTAAGCCTTCTCAAAAAAGACGGGAAAAAGCAAAGAAAAAACGTTAAATTTATTTTAAACGATGCAAAACAAAAATTTTCACTGCCTTAAACCGGCTATTAACAGCAAAAATATTTAATTACATGAGCTGCGAAGAAATAAAAACAATAATACCATCCTATATAAAACACACAGCCACAGACCAGGACATATCAAAAGTAGAAGAGCATTTGTGTATATGCGACAGTTGCCGGCAACACCTTGCGCAATTAATGGACAAACCAAATACCATACCTGCACCACAACAGGAAACTCTCCCGGAAATACCCATAAAAAGTGACGTGAACATACTGGAATATGTTATCCTTGGCATAGGTGTCATAGTGTTAATTTTTGTAGTTTTTCTTTTAATAAAAGGTTAATTGCATACTGCCGCTTAGATATTTCATAAAACCATGAAAATTACTACGCGCGAAAAAGAAGATGTCGTTATACTAGATTTGGAAGGAAGTATTGATATCAATTCCGCAGATTTCGTAGAAACCGTAGGCTGGGCACTGATTACAAAATCCAAGAATATACTGTGCAATTTTGAAGGAATAAACCTAATCGATTATGTCGGCATATCGCTGATTGCGGTTGCTTATAAAAATATCTTAAACCATAAAGGCAGAATGAAACTTTGCAACGTGCCTTCTCACGTGCAAAAGCTGTTTTCGATAGTGGGCCTGGATAAAGTGTTCACTTATTATGAAAACGAAGACGAAGCAATAAAAAGCTTTACGGAAGAAGTATTGTTCTCGCACATCCTTGAACAGAGACTACGCAGGCGCTTTAAACGCATACCGCTGCATAACACTATCGAATATAAACAAAAATATTCCCCGAAAGATATTTTCCATAAAGGCAAAATCATAAATTTAAGCGCCATAGGGGTATTTCTAGCCGCGGAGAAAGTATTTTCAATAGGCGAAATACTCACCACGCGCATAGATTTAACCCCAGCGCCAGGAGTCATTGAAGTCGACTCCAAGGTCGTCTGGGAAGCCGATAGCGAAATCCAACCCATGGAATCTCCGGGCATGGGGCTTGAATTTTACGACATAAGCCCCGAGGTCCAGGAGCAAATTATAAATTTTGTAGAAAAACACCTTACACACAGTTCTCAGGAGTAAATTATGAATATTATTATAATTATTGTCATTGCTGCAGGGGTGGCTTTTACTTTATATGCCTTCATGGCTTCAACCACTGAGACAAAAGAGAAAAAAAGAAAAGAAAGCAGCATCTTTGACCTTAAGCAACAAGTCATTTCCTTAAACGTAAAAATACAAAATCTGGAATTCGACAATTCATCCCAGCGCACAGAAATGGAGAAATTAAGCAGCGAACTTACCGCTGCCAAGGAAGATTTAAATGATTCCCGTGAAAATGAAGGCGCTATTAAAGAGGACCTGCAAAACATGCGGCTCGCTGAAGACAACCTTAAATCGACCCTTGATACGCTTCGGGCAGAAAATGAAAGCCTAAAAGATAAACTTATGGAAAAAGAAAACGAAAATAAACGGCTAACCGACGAGAACAAGGATTTTAGAGAGAAACTGAAAATAAGCCCGGCACAAGCCCCAAGCAGCGAAATGGATACGGTTAAGAAAAACATAACCGACGCAATACATAATATAGAAAAGAAAAACATAGAAGATAGCCAAAAGAATAAAGAAACGAAAATTGATAAAGATACCGGAAGCAAAGATTCCCTATAAACACAAGGAGGACTTATGGAGATAGGTGCACGCCGGATAAAAATATTTAAAATAAAGAACCGCCGCGGTTTTGGATGTATTTTTTCGAATCATCTCACTGAAGGAAAAACAATCGTTGAAACCTATGACAGGATGCTAAAAGCGCTACGCAGAAGCGGTATTAAGGTAAAAGATATTTCTAATCTTAAAAGCCTGCTTACAAACGTTTAATCTCATCAAGTAATGACGCTACAAAACATAATTGATAAACTCACTAGCATAAATATCGCGGAGAAACGCACGATATCCGAGGAGTATGGCGAAATAGTTCTTTTAAACAAAGACCTCAGTACATTAAATAAGATATTCGCTGATATCTTCGGAGAACCAGAGAAAAAGCAAGGCGTAAAGCCATCTAAGGATATCCTGCTCTTAACTAAAGACTATGGCGGTATCTGGGAGAATCAAACTCTTTTCAAAAAAGACAACGGGGAAAATATCATAATCGCCATGCTTTGGCCGTGGCAGGACAATATACATACCACATTAAAAATGGCGGCAATAAGGAACAAATAGATATGAAATATATTTTTATTTTTTTAATTTCGTTCTTCTTTTCGTTAAATCTGCAGGCAAAGGAGTATAAATACATTGAAAGGATAAAAGATTGCTATACAGATATATTCTGGAAAATAAAAACGGAAAAATACTGGACCGTGCTTGAAGCAAGACGCGTTCAGGAAACCTACACCACGACAAATGACTCCCACTTAAACAGCCTGGAATGGCACCTGGTAAATACTACCGAAAAAACAGATGTTACAGCCAAACGGAAAAAAAACTTAATTACAATAAGCGGGGTCTTTAAATCAAAACCGATAGAAAGAAACATAAAAATAGACAAGGATCCCTGGTACCAACCAATGTCTTTTTCGCTATCAAAACTAATAAAATCGCGGAAAAAAGCCGTAACCTTTTGGACGCTTAATCCTACGAATTTAAAGCCCTACAAAATGAAGGCTTTAAATTACGGAAAAGAAACTATAAATATGAACGGAAAAGAAATAAAAGCCTATAAAATAAAAGTTATTCTTACCGGTTTCCGCTCAATGTTCTGGCATGCTTTTTATTGGTACCGTGCAGACGACAACACCCTGATACAATATAAAGGCGTTGACGGCCCGCCGACAAGCCCTACAACCGCAATTAACCTGGCAGAAGAAAGCCTTTAAGCCTTCAGCAGAGGAGACCGCGCCCTTAAAAGGAGTATCCTTTATCGGTTTACAAAGCCTTACGTTTGTGCTATACTCTTTTTGGTGTTTTTTAGTGGTTTTTAGTGTTTTATGGTGTTCTCATAAATCCAAATCATTGAACAAATCAGGAGGAAGTAATGGCGAGTAAGGCAAAAAAAGGCAGGCCTAAAAAGGTAGTAAAATACACAAAAACGATAAATGTACGATTAACCCGGGAACAATGGGTTGAGATACTAAACTGGGCAGAAAAGGCCCATCTGGAACCATCTGTATATATAAGAAAGATAGTCTTGGATTTTTTAAACATCCATTACAATCCGCAGAGCGTGGCGCCTGGCCCGCAAAAATAACCTCAAGAGAGCAACCAGATAACCCCTTTTAGAGCAATATTTAGAATCCGTAGGCAGAACAAGAGAATATACCTTACTTCCTATAATATATCTTATGTTAACTTTTGTTATTGTCTTAAATCGGCTAATAACTAATAGGGTCAATCATTTCCTTGATTTTTATAAAAAGCTGTGAATTCAAGGTAGGCTTCTTACCTCTAGCTATATATTCTTACTTTATGATTTATTACCGTATTCTTCCGGGTCTATAATAACCTGCCCGAAACCAGCCTTATAGCACCCCTAAATCAATCAAAATAGCCTTAAATTTCGCGTTTAAACATCTGGTAGGGTTTGTCTAT
>JALOBR010000070.1 GCA_023228195.1 Candidatus Omnitrophota bacterium | reverse complement strand
GGATTATGATAAACGACCAGAGTTTTTGAAAATAGCTTAAAAGCAAAACTATTCTTTTCTACAACCTCACTTCTGCCGTTGAATTCAATTCTCTGCTCTTCTTTGGTAAAAAGTTTTGACTTAAGAATGGGAGAAAACTTAAGAGTCAGTCCGCCATTGCCGCTCGCGCTAAATGGCGACTTACCCATACACATTATAATCCACATATTAAGCAGCTCAACGGTGGCTCCGCTTAAACGCGCGACAAAGCCTTTGTTCCATAAATTTTTATCGGGGTTAGCGCTGCTTACGATAAAAGAAGAGTTTTCCAGAATGTTCCTCCCGTATTTCTCCGCGTCGAAGAAACATACCGCGCAATTATAAAAATCTTCATAGAATTCTTCAAGCAACCCTTTCTTAAGAACTTCTAAAATATATTTATATTCCATATGCAGCCAGATAGACTCATTCTCAAGCCAGCCCGGAACAAAAATTCTGCTTCTTCCAATCTCTAAGGGCTCTTTTTCCAAAGACGCGTTAAGACGATACATCCGTAATGCTTTATCAAATATAACTGTTTCCTTAAGCGCGCTATAGGTAGAGCTTCCTGTTTGCGTACGCAGAGCGTGAACAGAGCCTTCTAAGAAATGCGCAAGGGGCTCCCTCTTAAATTTAAGCAATTTGATATTTTTCCCTTTAGCGTGAAATTTTTCTACGCTATATTTAAAATATGTAAAATAAATTCCCGCGTCCTTATCTAAAGCCCTATTTATACCTTCATCCAATTTATTAACCAGCGCTTCTAAAAACCTCGAGAGGCGCAACGCGTCAATTTTCTTCTGCTTGCCTTTAATGCTTACAAAGGTCTCTTTTCTAAAATTTTCCTTCAACGAGTTGGACTTTTCCCACCAAAGCATATCACGCTCTTTAGCCAAGCCTTTGGAATATTTCTTAAGCAACCCTTCGAGTCCTTCCAGAAAACCATATACTTCCTCTGCCAAATTAAAATCAGATATGCCTTTCTTGCCTAAAGCCGATATTGCCTCATTAATCATAAGACAGGCACGCTTAAGCTCAAAAGTTTCGCATATAGAAGAGCCATGCAGAGCCGGAAGGCCGTTTAGAGAATCACACCAGCCGGGCTTATCGGCCTCCATTTCAATACCTATACCATCCGGGTCCAATGTCGCGGCTTTATTTAAGATAAGAACTAAAATTTTTTCTATAAGGTTTGTGGTATAAATATTTCCTTTTTTATCACGCAGAAAATTAACAAATTTTGCGCGCGAAGAGATAATATCTTTTTTCTCCTCTACTTCTTCAATTGAATGCCACTGATACACCTTGCCATCCTTTAAATGATAACGGCGGCTGCGTTCCTTAACGCGCCATTCATCATCCCAAAAAGAATATTCTTTTGTTAAAAACAGGCCGTCCAATTTATCAGGGTAAAAATAAAGGAAGTTTTCGATTAAATCAAGATTGTAGCGCCAATGATCTATCCAATACCCCTCGCCATGGCTTGCCTGAGGCTCTCTCTGGGCTTTCATAACCAGCTCAGCGGCTAATTTCTCTCTCGTCTTAACCACTATGCCTTCTTCCTTAAGGACTTTAAAGAAATCGCCCAGATGGAAACCCGAGACCATCAGAGAAAATATCTTTTTGTCAGCTATACCGAATTGCTTTAGCAGGTTACGCGCGGCCGTTTGGCCAAAAAACAACTTTTCCCCTTTTACTATTAACGGATTATACCCGTCAATTTTTATAAGATTTAAAAAGTAAACTATATTTGATTTTTCAAGAGACGGATTAAAGAACAAATCCATTCTGCGGTTTTGATTTATATCGCGGTAATTTGCTTCGCCTTCGCTAAAATATGAAGGTAGCAACTTGAATTTATTGTAATCTCTTTCAAGGTCGCCGTGTTTACGTGAAAAAATATAATAACTGTCTTTATCCGTAAACTTATAAGGGTATCCTCCGCGTAAAACATTATCAAGGTAAGTACATTTTACGTATTCTTTCAGCCTCTCAGATGAGCACACAGAAGAACAATCATCTTTTATGTTTTCAACAATATCTTCGTTCTCTTGTTCCTTTTCTTTTAAAAAATCAGTATTTATTTCCGAAACAAAATTTTTGATAAGCTGCGACTTAAAAGAAGAACCGAATATGTTGTAAAAAATCTTAACCTCTCCCGGCTTGATATTCCACACGAAATGACTGAAAGCGCATGGGGTTTTACCTGCCATAATCTGCGTAAGCGGTGTCTTAAAACTGCTCGCGTAAAAATTAACCGGAACGGAATAGGAAGTATCCTGGGCGAAAATGGTAGCGGGGTCAACTATCATGTAAGGCGACAGCTTTTTCCCGTTTTCTTCGTAAAAGGCATATTCGAAATTAGCGCCATCAACATATTTTGTCTGGCTTGAATCTTTTGGGTCAACAATCATGCGAAAGAAAGCCAAATTATCACGCACTTCAGCGCGCATCCATGCCTCCATGGTCCTTGCCAAATCCTTAAGAAGCACATTATTTAACCCGAAAGGTATTATTTTGGGCAAACCATCCAGAATCTCAAGTTTCATTTCGCTGTCAGATGTATTTTTAACGGATAAAACGCGCACCAGCGCCCCTGCGGAGCTGCCTGGAAGCGTAAAATATTTAATGCGCAGATTAAGGCCAAGTTCCGGATTATTTTTACGCACGCTGAAAGATGAACTTTTTATGACCATCTCCTCATTACGCTCATAATCGGAAATTACACGAAATGGCTCATAATTAATTTTATCGTTTATTTTCAGGAATGTACGAAAGCCAACCAGCGGTGCGAGGCAATAAGCATTGTTCGCCGGAAAAAATTCAGTTATAGCATGGTCTTTGTCTTTCACTCCGAAACTTATAACTCCCTGTGCCCGGTTTACGTAAAAAACCCACATAGGGACTCCCCACGCCCCCGCGACTCCGGGAAGAAAATTTGAAAATGGATGTTTACTGTTATAGTTTTTTATACTGAAACTTCCATCATCGCGTAACATATAATCTTTATCCATGTCTTCTCCTTGTAAAGCTTAAGGCGCGCTATTTGTACAATCTTAATATTCCTTTCAATGAAGAAATTACTTTTTTATTTTTGTACTTGGCTGTAGCGGCCATATTGCTGGAGCCTCCCTTTACAAACACAGCGGAAACTTTAGCGCGCTTTGCCGTTTCTAAATCTATGTCCATATCTCCGATAAATACAGTTTCCTTCCTGGTAACGTTTAATTTTTTCATCAAAACATTTAATATCTTCGGGTTTGGTTTGTTGCTTTTAATCTCATCCGCGCATAAAACCATATCGAAATATTTTTTTATATCGAGCGTCGTTAAAATCAAATTAGTAAAATGGCTCGGCCTGTTGGAGGCGATAGCGGTTAGCTTTCCTTTACGTTTCAACCGCATAAGCATCTGCCTTGCGTACGGCCTTAGTTTGGAGTGCTCTTTAAGCGATCCTTCGTGATGCCTTCGATATATACCAAGTGCCCGTTCTATTGCCTCAGGAGGAAAAAAGGTTTCCATAAATATCCTATCTCCCCTGCCTACTTTTAACTTCGCTTCTTTATAGCTTACCTTAGGAAGCCCGACTCTATTGCGTGTAAAATTAAGGCTTTTCTCTATGGCCCTGTAAGCGTCAGCCAAAGTTCCATCCAAGTCAAACACAAAGAGCTTTTTTTTAACCATAAAAATCAAGCAAGATGCCTGTAACGATTGCTATTAGATCTAATAGCTGCCAGACCGGCAATGAAGCCTCCCATAACTCCTCGGGCCTATTCCAACGGGGGTGGCCATTCCTGATACATTATTAAGGAAGGGTTTAAAGCCCAAGGTTTCAGTAATGCTGATACTGAGCGGTGCACATATATATATCCGTAGTCTTAAGGCTGCGGATATGGCGCCGCGAATGTATAAATATATGCTTTAGCATTTGTAAAACCTTAAATCCTGCATCTAATAATTACAGTGGTTGTTGTTACCGGAGAATAAATTTTATTTCAATCTTAAGCGGATTAAAGAAGCCGAGCCAATCTTAAATACTTCGCCTAAGGCAAACGGCACAACTCCCGCGATGAGAGCGCTATTTAAGGAAAATTTATACATAAACATCAGCCAGGTTACTCCAAAGAAATACACGCAAAAAGCGACAGAAAACAAATAGTAGAAGTTTTTGAAAAAAGTATTCTGTTTAGGAAAAAAGAAAGGGAAAATCAGCGATGCCACCACAAAACCAGCGAGATAACCTCCGGTAGGCCCAAGAAAATAAAGAAATCCGCTTCCTGCGTTGGTAAAAACAGGAAGGCCCGCTAAACCTAAAATTAAATAAATTGCCTGTGAAAATACTGCCTGCCGTCTTAAAAAAATAATGCTAAGGTAGAAAACAAAAGTTTGCAGCGTAAGCGGGACAGGCGTAAAAAAAAGCGGTATGCGCACATAAGCAGAAATCACCATTAAAATACTGAAAGAAAATATAGCGCAAATACGCAGGGCAAGATAATTTCTTTGGCTAAGAATTGAAACTTTCATGATTACCTCCTTTTATACACAGATGGTCACAGATTTGTAAGCGGATTATCACAGATGAAAACATCTCGATAATCTGCGTTGGTACATAAATGTTCTATTAAATTTTTCTCTCTGCGGAAATTGCACTTTGAAAGAAAGTATTGTAAAGCATCTACGCCAAAAAGGCAAGCCAAAAATAGGTTTATTTACGCTTAAAAGGCAAGAAACTTAAAAACTTCTTAAGTGGCATTAATCCTCTGTAGCGATTAGCCCTTAAAGCCGCCGCAAGTTCTTCACCCCGGCCGAGCATTTCCGATTCTCCTTTTTGTACAAGCTCTCTTGCGATGGTAAAATCACCCCAGGAAAAATTTTCTAAATCCGGGGAAATAAGAAAATCTATGCCGCTTAAGCTGTCTTCTATAATTCTTTTATATCTTATTCTATCTGCAAGGTTCATTACATCCATTGCATTCCTGATTGGGGGGAGCCTGTAACCTGTGCTTTCCAAATTAACCCCGATTATAAAGTCTGCTTTTTCTCTTATTATTTTAGCCGGTACAGGCATAAGGACTCCTCCGTCTATCAAAATCTTATCTTCGATTTTAAGCGGCGGGAAGAATCCCGGATAAGAAGAAGAAGCAAGCGTACCTCTATATAACGGCCCGCTGTCAATAGACACCACCTCTGCGTTAAGCAGATTCACCGCAGTAACATAAAATGGAACTTTACAGTCCTTAAAAGAAAAATCCCCGAACAAGTTCCGGAAAATTTTAAGAAAAGGCTTGAGGTCCACAAGGGAAGATTTTGCTATACGTAAATTCCAAATGTAAAACTCTTTTGCAAGGTCACGCCACTTTTCAAAAAATGCAGTTTTAGCCTCAACATTAGTAGAAGAAAAACTTGTCTTAAGAAAAGATAATTCTTTCTGATGTTTGTCGATGATTTCGAAAAGCCTTTCTTCAACTTCTTGCGCATTTTGCGTTAAAGCATAAAGGCCGCCGATTATCGCGCCGAAAGATGTTCCGGAAATAATATCAATTTTAATTTCAAGTTTCTCAAGCGCCTTAAGCAAACCAATATGGTAAACTCCCCTCGCCACCCCTCCGCCTAACGCAAGACCAACTTTCAAAATTCAATCCTCCTTATAAAACAAAAAAAGAGCAGGCCTGATAGGCCCGCTCTTTACTGATTCATATATAAAACTATTCTTTAGCTATAGCTACTGTGATTACGCCAGCTAAAATAAAAAACAAGCCGATGCATCCCTTAATCACTGTCCAAAGGCTTGGCCACCAACGGATAAGCGCTATCAAACCAAGGAGTATAAACACTATTCCCAAAATTATTTTACCTATCATTTTTGTTGTAGCCGGCGATTTCTTTGCTTCTGCTTCCTGAGTCTTATTCTGCTCTTCCATCCTACACCTCCTAATGAGACTTACATTTTTTCAGACTTCCTGTCTGAAAAAATGTGTAGTCGAATTACCCCTGAGCCTGGCCGCCTTAAACGCCTTCCGGCGGACGTAGCGGGCGGGCGAAAGGGCAATAATATTAATGCCAATGTTCAATTCCTTCACTGGAACGCTTCGCAGAAAAACCTAAGCCTTATTTGATGATATATAGTTTTGCTATTTTTGTCAATGGTAATCTGATAAATGAACTATTCTTTCTATCATTATTGCATAAGTACGCCCGCTACCATAAGCCAGCCTCATATAGCCGCTATCTTCGTTTATATCAGGGTTGGGGTTTATATCCATAATAAAAAAATTGCCGTGCTTTTCTCTTAAGTCTACCCGGAAATAACCCCTGCAACCCAAAGCTCTTGCGGCTTTGGCGGATAAATTTATGATATCTTTTTTTAGGGTTTTATTTATTTTTGGTTCATAATCAGGGGTAACCACTTTATACTCGCGGGTTTTAGTCTCCCATTTAGCATTATAAGTCAAAAATGGCAGGAATCCTTCATGCCGGGAATAGTCAATCTCCGACACACCTAAAACCTTATAAGGATCATTTCCCAGGAATGCTACGCTATATTCTTTCCCGGGCAAAAATTCTTCTATGATTACACCTCTAGGCAAATGTTTAAGGCGTTTTTTTATCGCAGCTGCCAATTGCTCCCTTCCATATACCAGCGAATCTTTGTATATGCCGACGCTGGCATCTTCGCTGCGCGGCTTTACAAAAAGCGGGAAAGTAAGCCCTTTAAGTTTTATATTTTTTACATTTTTGACCAAGATGCCCCGCGCAACCGGTAAATTATTTTTGCGTAAAATACTCTTAGCTTTCATTTTGTCAAGACAAACGCTTAAAGTAAAACTGGGATTCCCGGTAAACGGTATATTTACGCTTTCCAACAATTTTACGAAAGTAACTTCTTTCTGAGAATCTTCGCCATAGCCTTCAAACAAATTGAAAACACAAAAAGGTTTTATCTCCAATATTCTTTTCTTTAACCTGGGGGCATCCTTAAAATCATTTTCTTTAATAAAGAAAACTTCAGACTCTATGCCGCTTGCAAAAAAAACTTTCTCTATGGAGTCTTTGCATCGTAAAGCCTCACAAACATCATTTCTTGCGCTTTTCTCCTTACCTACAGCTATCAATATCTTACCTTGGGGTCTTGCAAAAATCATAATTCTATAACCTGCCAGCCTCCCGCATAAAGCGCCACGAACCTGCCCTTTAAAATAACTCTGCTAAAAATATGGTCCGGATTCTCCAGTGCTTTTAGCGGGATGCTTATTGAGACCGTGTCTTTTTTTGAATTTATTTTTATTCCGTCTATGAATATTCTTTTTCGTCTTTCATAAACAATTACCGTGTTGTCTTTTGCTTTAAAAAATATCTTAGGCATCAAAGAAAAATCCTTGGTACTGCTGTAACCTAAAAGATATATGTCTGCCTTTAATTCTTTCGCGACGGCACGATTTAAGGAAATGTTCACATGGAGAAATTCGTTGTCTTTAGAATAAGATATCTTGGAAAATATCCTTGAATTATCCTGCGATACTTTTGGCGTATTTTTTTCGCTTAAATTTATTTTCTGATAAGAGCACAACAATTCATTTTTCCTTACGAAACTAAGCAGATAATTTTTTGCAAACGACAGCTGGCTCTTGTATAGCGCCAGGGCCTTACGTTTATTGATAATTTCTTCATCATCAAGATAGACTTTGCTCCAGGTTACATCTCCACCAATAAAATCATCCGGCGCGTCCAGCTCAAACGCAGGAAGATATCTCTTAGCCTTTGGCCAACTA
>JALOBR010000069.1 GCA_023228195.1 Candidatus Omnitrophota bacterium | reverse complement strand
AAACGGATTCGATAACGACATTCGAAACGACGTATTTATTGTAAATCCCGGTAAATTAGTTAAAATCAACCTTTGGAATAAAATGACTTGCCCTAAAACCGACATTTGCCTTACAAAAACCAGAAAACTTGGCAAAATCATACAAACCCGGGGTGGAGACAAGGCAAAAGTAGTAAAATATGAAAACGGGGATTGGCAATTGCTGGTCGATGAAAAACCATTTATGATTAAAGGCGTTACTTATGAACCCACAAGGGTCGGGGAATCTCCCGATAAAGGCACGCGGCAAAACTGGACTATTCAGGATATGAATAAAAATGGCATAATAGACGCGCCTTTTGAGGCTTGGGCCGACCTAAACGACAATAACGCTCAAGATGCAGGAGAAGAGGCTGTTGGCGATTTTAATCTTATGAAAGAGATGGGGGTAAACTGTATAAGGTTATACCATCAACCATCTAAAATAAATAAGGAAGTTATTAGGCAAATTCATAAAAAATATGGTATATATATAATATTAGGCGATTTTCTTGGAAAATACGCCATAGGAAGCAAAGCGCCCTGGAACCCAGGCACTGATTATGATAACCCGGAGCATAAAAAGAATATGCTCGAAAGCGTAAAGGAAATGGTCTTGGAATTCCGGGATGAAGATTCAGTGCTCATCTGGGTGCTGGGTAACGAAAACGTATATGGTGTTGCCTGCAACGCGGATAAAAAGCCTGAAAGTTTTTTTAAGTTTGCGAATGAAGCTGCTCTTTTGATAAAATCGCTCGATCCGAAAAAACGGCCCGTCGCCATAGCTTCCGGGGATACTTTGTTTTTGGATGTTTTCGCCAAAAATTCTCCCGACATAGATATATACGGCGCAAACTGCTACCGGGGCAAATACGGCTTTTTGGATTTTTGGGATGAGGTAAAGAGAATAGCGGATAGAGCAGCCATACTTACCGAATACGGCGCTCCTTCTATAGCCAAAGGCTACTCTATGGTAGAAGCCGAAAATTTTCAAGCAAACTACCATAAGGCAGCCTGGACAGATATATATTGCAACTCAGCAGGCTTTGGAGCGGGAGATTCCGTGGGAGGAATTGCATTTGAATGGCTTGATGAATGGTGGAAAGCTTACGCACCGTTCTATCATGACAAAAAGGCGCTTTTTGCCGGGCCATTTCTAGACGGATATATGCATGAGGAATGGCTTGGCTTAACCGGGCAGGGCGATGGCAAACATTCCCCTTACCTGCGCCACCTCAAAAAAGCCTATTACACATATAAAAACTTGTGGAATTAAAACATATTATAATGACGATAAATCATTCAATAACAGTAATTAAAGGAGGTGAAAAGCAACCCGATTCACAAAACAACTATCAACCAGACGAAAAATTTATTTATCAGAAAGGAGGATAATAATGCGTAAGATATTATTTTTATGTTTAATTTCACTACTGGCAGTCAGCACATTTGCGCACGCTGAGGATAAAAAATTCGATGTTTATACCGATAAAGGCGCTGCAAGCAACCATTTCATTCCAAGCGGATGGATGGGCGACTACGGCGATTTAAAATTCAGCGATCAGGATACTGAATCGCCGGCAAGCGGCTCCACAGCAATGAAAATAGACTACAGCGCAAAGAAAACGCAAGGCAACGGATGGGCAGGTATATATTGGCAATCCTCACAAAACAACTGGGGAACGAAGGACACCGGCGTTGATTTAACCGGTTTTAACAAATTAGTGTTTAAAGCAAAAGGTAAAAACGGCGGAGAAGTAATAAGCATGATTAAAATTGGTGGAATCACAAAGACTCCGGCCGGTGAAGCAGTTGCTTTCCCCGATTCGGCCAATATTGAATACGGCCCAGTAAGGTTAACCAAGGATTGGCAGGAATATTCAGTAAACTTATCCGACAAAGACCTTCATTATATAAACGGCGGCCTTTGCATGATTTTTAATGCAGACCAGGCAGCTGGAGTAGAACAAACCGTATACATCGACGATGTATATTATACTTATGATCCGGAGCTTAAAAAGGAAGAATCAAAAATGAATTTTCCTTTTTATGTTTACGCTGATGCCGGCTCTTTAGACAATCATTTTGTTCCAAGCGGATGGATGCCCGCAACCGCAGCTAAGGATTTAAAACTTGATACAAACTGGAAAAATTTACCTTTTAGCGGAGATTCTTGCATCCGCGTAGAATACAAAAACAACTCCGGAACCCGTTGGGCAGGCATGTACTGGCAACAACCGGCAAATAACTGGGGCACAGTTGCAAATGCAGGCTACAACCTCCAGGGCGCAGTTAAACTAACATTCTGGGCAAGAGGAGACAAGGGCGGAGAAGTTATTAATGAATTCAAAATTGGCGGTATTTCCAGCGGGGAATACATTGATTCCGACAGCGTAAGCGTCGGCCCGATACAGCTTACAAAAGATTGGAAACAGTACGAAATTGACTTACGCGGCAAAGACCTTTCCTATATAATAGGCGGTTTCTGCTGGGCAACAAACATCGATGTAAACGAACCAGAAGGCGTAGTATTTTACTTAGACGACATTAAATACGAAAAAGAATAACAATTTACCACAGGGCAACGTAATGTTGCCCTGTGTGTCTTTATCGCAGGCTAACACAGAAATGAAAAAATCCTTTATTTTAATAATTTGGTTAGGGTTAACTTTGTTTATAAGTCCGTCTTTATTCGCGCAAGTATCAAAAGTTGAAATCAAAACCACAAAAGAGGGCGGATATTATCTTACCGTAAACAAAAAACCTTTCTTAATCAAAGGTATAATTTACAACCCCACGCCTATTTGCAGAGGCTACGATTATGAATTTTTTACCGATGCGAGCAAGCAATGGTTAATAGACGGAAAGCTCATGAAAGAAGCCGGAATAAATTGCATAAGGATTTATTCAACCGGCGAAGACCTTGATAAAGTTAAAACGTTCATAAATGAGATGTATACTAAATTCGGAATTTATACGATAGTAAGCGATTGGCTGGGTCTTTGGTCGTACCCGGGTGTAAATTATGCCGACAAGCAATTTCAAAAAAACACAAAAGAACGTATGCTAGAAATCGTTGAAGCCCTTAAAGATGAAAAAGGGTTGCTTCTGTGGGTTTTAGGCAATGAAAACAGCTATACTTTTTCCGGAAAAATTTGTTTCTGGACATGCCCGGAAATAGACAAAATGAAAGACTTACGAAAACAAATAGAAAAACGCGCACAAATTTATTATACGTTTGTAAACGAACTTGCTGCGGAAATTAAAAAAATGGACCAAAATCACCCTGTGGCCCTGGGTAACGGCGAGGAAAGTTTTTTAGATGTCGCAACGAAAGTGTGTAACGATATAGATATTTTGGCCGTGATTTCATATAGAGGAAAGAAGTTCGGAAACTTATTCGACCACATAAAAACCTATTCTGATAAACCGATCTTTATTTCCGAATTCGGAGCGGACTCCTACGACTCTTATACCGAAAAAGAAGCTCAAGACATCCAGGCAGAATACATAACTTCGCAATGGAATAATTTATTCGAACATACTGTATTTAGTAAAAATATGCAGGGCAATTGCCTGGGCGGCACTTTATTTGAGTGGAGCGATGAGTGGTGGAAACACAATGAAGGCTACACTCCTGATTGGTGCACCCATAACAGCGAAGCCGGCTGGTCAAACGGTTCGTATTATTTTGATATAAAAGCAAAAAATAACGGCCTGAATATGAGTGAAGAATGGTTTGGCATAGTGGCCCTTGCCGATAAAAAAATAAAAGGTACGGATATAGACGAAAGGATTCCCAAAAAATCTTACTATGCCCTTAAAAATTTCTTAAGCAGCATTTCCAAACAATCTCAAAAAATAAGCCAGGATCCAACCGGAAAAACCCGCAACGCTCGATAACACGCCTAGTAAAAACATACCGTTTTTACCTCGCTAAAGAACACCCAATAAAAACGCTTTTCCCGCCGGCAGCGAGAAGCAAAACCCGCCTTACTGTAAATACCAGTTGCTTCCAATTTCCCTCAAAAACGTTTGACAGATAATCAATTATTGTTTAAAATCTATTAAGGCTTTGTTATATAATTAAACAGAGATAAGCTTATTTGGCTCTAACTAGAAGGAGGGTTGGAAAGAATGAAGAAAGCTTTAGTCCTAACAGTATTTTTTTTATGCTTAGTAGACTTATCATCAGTTTACGCGCTGGATGGCGTAGAAGTACTTAGCGGATATCTTGACGGTAATTTGGATAATACAAAAAAAGATTACCAGGCTGTGCCTTTATTGGTCGGACTTATTTTTGACATGAAACCGCTTACCAGTAAAATCGGAATAAATCCTAAAGGCCGAGTTGATTTCATACTCGAGCCCTTCATAAATACAGTAACCTCTCCAGATTCAAACGTCGAAGTCGGTTCAAATTTTCTGTTTGAATATGTTTTTCCGCTTTCTGAGAAATTTCAACCATATGTAAAGGGAGGTATTGGCGCACTGTACATGAGCCAACACACCGAAGAACAATCAACCCAATACAATTTCCTACCTCAGGGAGGAGGGGGGCTGCGTTATTTCATAAAAGATAATATCGCTCTTAACTTTGAATACCGTTACAGGCACCTTTCTAACGCAAGTATAAAACATCCAAATAGCGGTATAGACGCAAATATGTATCTTGGAGGCATTACAATATTTTTCGATAAAGGCAAAAGCGCCGGTACAAAGGAAGATGAAACAACGAATACGGAAAGCAAAAATAATTGACGCTAAAGAAATATACTCTTTGATTAACTCCTGGTCTAAAGAAGGCAAAGTCCTGGAAAGATCTCTGAATTACATTTACGAGAACATAAGAGATTTCTGGATTCTTGAGGCCAAGAATAAAATCATAGGCTCTTGCGCGCTTCACGTAGTCGGCTGGCAAGATTTAGGAGAAATTAAATCGCTGGTTGTCTCAAAAAAGTTTCAAGATAAAGGCATAGGGACAAAACTTGTTGAGCGCTGCATTGCTGAAGCAGAAAATATCGGCATAAAAAACGTATTCGCGTTAACGTTTGTTCCTCAATTTTTTAAAACGCTTGGCTTTCGCGAAATAGACAGAAAAAATCTTCCCCATAAAATCTGGAGCGATTGCGTCGATTGCATCTATTTTCCAGATTGCCAAGAAAAAGCTGTAATTCTGCGCCTAAAATAATAACCGGTATTATCGCTAATTTACTTTTCGTTGTGGTCATCTAACGTATTCCGCTAATAATTAATTCACCCCACTCGTTTCGCTCGGGGGTAATCCGACTACCCAACAGGGTGTCGTGGTCGACTAAACACTTTTTTATACAGGAAGTATCAAAAAGTGTAAGTCTCATTAAAAAAAGGAGAAAAGCCATGTTTCTTGTTGATTATCCGGTTACCGAAGAACAGAAAATGTTACGGCAACTTGCCCGCCAGATTGCAGAAGAAAAAATACGGCCGGTTTCGCGGCAGCTTGATGAAAAAGAAGAATTCCCTTCGGAAATAATGAAAATTTTGGCACAGGCCGATTTGTTCAGGCTCTGTATTCCTGAAGCCTATGGTGGAATGGGCCCCGGGCTTTTAAACCTTTGCATAGCAACTGAGGAAATTTCCCGTGTAGACGGCGGCATTGCAACCAGTTACGCAGCGTCATTTCTTGGTATGTTTCCCATACTTTTATTCGGAACAGAAGAACAAAAGAAAAAATATCTTCCTGACATAGCAAGTGGTAAGCACCTTACGGCTTTTGCCCTCACAGAGCCGGAGGCCGGTTCGGATGCTTCAGCTGTAAAGACCGTTGCAAAAAAAGACGGTGATTACTATATTATCAATGGAACAAAACATTTTATCACAAACGGCGGCGATGCTGATATATACACTGTAATCGCGGTAACCGATAAAGCCAGGGGCGCCAGAGGAGTTTCTGCTTTTATAGTTGAAAAAGGTACCCCGGGTTTTACTTTCGGAAAAAAAGAAGAAAAACTTGGTATACGCGCGTCATCCACGAGAGAACTGGTTTTCACAGATGTAAAAGTACATAAAGATCAACTACTCGGACAACGCGAAGGTATAGGTTTTATTGCCACCATGAAAACATTCGACAACTCACGGCCGGGCGTAGCCGCGCAGGCTGTAGGTATCGCCCAGGGAGCACTTGAACTTGCCACCGAATATTCCCACAAAAGAGTGCAATTCGGAAAACCCATAAGCTCATTCCAGGGCATACAATGGATGCTTGCAGATATGGCAACAAAAGTTGAAGCAGCCCGCAGCCTTGTGTACGCTACAGCGGGAATGGTCGATAGAGGGCTAAAGGACGTTGGCACTGCCTCAGCTGCTGCCAAGCTTTTTGCCTCAGAAGTTGCAATGCAGGTTTCAACCGATGCTGTTCAGATATTCGGCGGTTACGGCTACATGCGTGATTATCCGATTGAAAAATTCATGAGGGATGCAAAAATTACGCAAATTTACGAAGGAACAAATCAGATACAAAAAAATATAATTGCTTTATCGCTCATCAAAAAATACGGTAAATAATCAGTTAAATATAAATAGTCGGGTATTCTCTTGAAATAACGGGAGATACGAGTGAAAAACATTTACCTTGTCGGTTTCATGGGGACCGGCAAAACTATTGTAGGCAAAATTCTTTCCGGCAAGCTTAAATTAAAGTTCATTGAAATGGATGACACAATCGAAAAGGAAGAAGGCCGGACCATAACCGAAATCTTTGCGACAAAAGGCGAACAGTATTTTAGAAAACTGGAAAGCAACTTCCTTAAAAAAATATCAAAAGAAATAAATCTCGTAGTCAGTTGCGGAGGAGGCCTTATCTGCAACGAAAAGAATTTAAAAGTATTAAAGGAAACCGGCACGACGTTTAATCTGACTGCGGAGGCTAAAACAATTTACGAAAGAATCAAAAAATACAGCCATCGGCCATTACTTAATGTAGCTAACCCCACACTTAAAATAGCTGAACTCATGCGTAAACGCGCCCAGTACTACGAACAGGCGCATCATACAATAAATACGAACGAAATAAGCCCTGATGAAGTTGCCGATAAAATAATCGACATACTGAATGGCTAAAAAAAGCACGATTTTTTTAAATCTTTTGACTCTTAGCCCAAAGAAGATTGAATCTATCATAAGCTTCCTGTCTGATACCGAAGATATATTTGACCTCTCACAAAGCGCTATTTCGGAAATACCTTTACTGGAAAAAAAAGATGCCGATACAATCGTAAACGAAAGGTGCGGCCGGGCGCTTACTGACGAATTAAAACGCATAGAAAAAGAAAAAATAAACGTCATAGATATTTTTGATAACGATTATCCAAAGCTGTTAAGAGAAATAGCGCATCCGCCACTTGTCTTGTATATAAAGGGCGATGTAAAAATACTAAATAGCTATGTTCTTGCCATAGTAGGCAGCCGGATACCTACTGTATACGGCCTTTTAAGCGCCAAGGAATTTGCAGCTAAATTGGCGTCTCTTGGGATAACAATAGCCTCCGGGCTCGCTCGGGGGATAGACACGGCAGCACATAAGGGCGCACTTACCAAAGGAAAAACAATTGCCGTTTTGGGTAGCGGCCTTATGAATATCTACCCAAGAGAAAATTCCGAGTTAGCGGAAACTATCGTAGAAAACGGGGCGCTTGTTTCAGAATTTCCGCTATATGAAAGCCCGCATAAAGAAAATTTTCCGCGCCGCAATCGCATAGTAAGCGGCCTTTCACACGGAGTATTGATAGTCGAGGCGGCAGAGAGAAGCGGCGCACTTATTACCGCGCACTGCGCCCTGGAACAAGTAAGCGCAGCGAAATTTATGCAAAACAAAATTTACCAAAAAATAATGAAATCAGGCGTCTTCTCATTAGAA
>JALOBR010000068.1 GCA_023228195.1 Candidatus Omnitrophota bacterium | reverse complement strand
CAGCCATAGAAGAGTATTATAAATGAAAAAGTCTTTATTGCAAACGAAAAACAGGATACGCAGATTAGCGCAGATTGTTTAAAAAGTAGCACGTATCAAGTATCAGGTATCACGTTCTTAAAAACTTGTTACCTGTTACGTGTTACCTGATACGTTTTATGTAATCTGTGTATCAAGAAGCGTGGTATTTTCCGCGGAATAAAGTAAGCTCCAGGAAAGCCTGTAATCTTCGCGAACGGCTGGGATGCCTTAGTTTCTTAAGCGCTTTCGCTTCAATCTGCCTGATGCGCTCGCGGGTTACCTTAAAAATCATTCCTACTTCTTCAAGCGTCTTGGGGGTGCCGTCTTCTATGCCAAAACGTAAAATAAGAATCTTTTTTTCTCTCTCGGTTAAACTTTCCATCGCCTGTTGTAATTCTTCCTTAAGCATAGAATAGACTGTGGCATTTGCAGGAGATACGGCTTTTTTGTCTTCAATGAAATCGCCAAAATAAGTATCTCCATCGTCTCCTATCGGAGTATGTATGGATATTGGCTGCTGGGAAACTTTTACGATGTCCTTTATTTTTGAAATCGGCAGCCTAAGTTCTTTGGAAAGTTCTTCCGATGTCGGCTCTCTGCCTTTTTCCTGAATAAACAACCGCGAAATACGTATTATCTTATTAATAGTTTCTGTCATATGGACGGGAATTCTTATTGTACGCGCCTGGTCGGCGATTGCGCGCGTTATTGCCTGGCGTATCCACCAGGTAGCATAAGTTGAGAATTTATATCCCCGTTCATATTCAAATTTTTCAACTGCTTTTATCAAACCGATGTTTCCTTCCTGTATTAAATCAAGAAAAGAAAGGCCTCTGTTTACGTATTTTTTCGCGATGCTAACAACCAAGCGAAGATTAGCTTCAACCAGTGTCCTTTTTGCTGAATTATAGAGCCGTTGTTTTTCAAAAATTATTCTAAGCTTAGGCCTTATCTCTTCCTCTATAAACCCAAGCCTTCTGACAAATACCCTCTTGCTTTTGCCTAATTGACGTTTTTCTTCATTAGCTCCTCTTCCTTTTATCGTAGCTAATTTTCTATTAAGCCTCTCTATTTCCCGGCCAAGCGATTGCATATTGGTTATTATTTGCTCAATTATTACGATTGTAAAATTAAACCCCTCAAGGATTTTTTTCTGGGTATCTATATTCTTCGTCCTCATCAACTTTGTATAAAGGACTTTTATTCTTTTAATCTCCCTTTCCTTGTTAGTTATCTCGCCTTTTACAAAATCATCAGGATTAAGTTCGTCCTTAAATAGCTTCTGGGAAATTTCCTGAAAAGCTTCTTTAGCTATTACGGTAGAAAATATTTCATCGCGCAGCACTTCTTCTTTGCTTTCAATTTCTTTCGCGAGCCTTACCTCTTCTTCGCGGCTAAGTAGCGGTATCTGGCCCATCTGTTTAAGATACATCTTAACGGGATCATCCACCGGCGATGAAACCACATGGACTTCTTTCTTTTCTTTTTCGCGCTCCCATTCCTCAACCTCGTTAGCTTCAAGCACGCTGACATTTTGATTATCGAGCCGCTCAAAAACAACATCCATTTCTTCGGCGGTTACAACTTCTTCCGAAAGGAAATGGTTGATTTCATCGTAAGTGAGATAGCCCTTCTTCTTACCTAAATCAACCAACTGCTCGATACTTCTTTCAAGCGCTTTTTTCTTATGCATTATTTTTTACCTCGCTATTCATCTTATCGAATTTACCCATTAAAACTTTTAATTTATCTTTATCGCCACTTAACTCTGCTTCTTTTATATCCTGCATTAATTTATCCAAAGAAAACCTTGCACGCTTTTGGCGAAGCTTAAGTATGCTGCTTTTAAAAACCTCGCTATCAAGAGGCGCATCTTCTTCTATAAGTATCTTTGAAATAAATCCGCTTATTTCTTTGTCCTCAATCGCTCCTAAAACTTTGTTGCAAGTCATATCAACCGAATCGTTATAATTCTTAAGAAAGTACGAAACGGTTTTTCTTGCGAGGGAATATGAAAAATCTTCCTCCTTGAGGTTTTTCCTTATAAGAGGAAAAGCCTTTTTATTAGAAAACATAAACTTAAGAAGAATCTTTTCCGTTATAGGAAACGTTTCTTTCGGCTGCGAACCAGATACTGGCTGCGTTTTTATTTCCTTTTTAGAAAAAATCTTTTTAAACTCGGAGATAAGTATTTCTTCTTTAACCCTTAAAATAAAAGAAAGCTTTTTTATGTATTCGTATTTTTCTATCTCGCTGCGTAATTTGTTTAGGGTAGAAAATATTTCCTGCGCGATTTTAGATTTGCCTTCTATGCTTTCTACGTCATACATTTTACTTAAAATTTCCACTTTATAATCAAAAAAATCTTTTTTATCGCCGAATATCCGTATGGCTTCTTGCGGCTTTGCTCTTACCAAAGAATCGGGGTCAAAACCGCTAGGCAGTCCTACTATTTTCACTTTTAAATCGCCCTCAAGCAATAAATCAAGCGCCCTTAAGGTCGCGAGTTGGCCCGCTTTATCCGAATCGTAGACAAGAGTAACGTTATTTGTATATCTTCTGATAAGCCGTATCTGCTCAACCGTTAAAGCCGTACCGAGGGAGGCAATGACATTCTTTATTCCTGAAACATGCGGCATAATCATGTCGAGATAACCTTCAACAATTATTGCGCAATCAGCTTTGGCAATATCTTCTTTTGAAAAATTAAAGCCGTATAAATGGTCGCGTTTACTATAAACCTGATTTTCTATAGAATTTATGTATTTAGGCGCTGTATCGCCGTCTTTCCATGTCCTTGCGCCAAAACCTATAACACGCGAACGTATGTCGAAGATAGGAAACATTACCCGCTCACGGAATAAATCTCTATAACCCTGGCCCTCCTGCGATATAGCGAGAGACGCCCTTTCAAGCATCTCAAGGGTAAAATTTTTCTTACGCATATATTCTATAAGGCTGTTTCTGCCCAGAGAATAACCTATGCGGAATTTTTTAATAGTTTCACTGTTTATCCCTCTTTTATTAAGGTAAGCAACAACCGGGCGAGCCGCCGGGTCCTCAAGAAGAGCTTTATGGTAGAACAAAGACGCTTCATCCAGACAAGAATAAAGAACATTTTTAAACCTGTCTTTATCCGAATTCTGATGCGGAATTTCAATACCCAGACGCTTTGCAAGGATTTCTACCGCTTCAACAAAAGTCATCTTCTCATGCATCATAAGAAACTGTATAACACCGCCGCCTTCTCCACAGCCGAAACAATGAAAAATCTGTTTCTGTGGGCTTATCATAAAAGAAGGGGTTTTCTCTCCGTGGAAAGGGCAATTTGCCTTAAAATTTCTGCCGGCACGTTTAAGTGGTATATAGCTTGATATCACTTCTACTATGTCAGTTCTGGTTTGGATATCGTCAATAAAAGATTGAGGAATCATATTTATTATTTTTATATTACACAGATGAGCACAGATTGGAAATCACAGATAGTCGCAGATGTTTTATAAAATAACTAATAATCGAGATGCAAGATACAAACAAACTATTCCTAATAACTATCTGTGTGTTTTACGGGCAAAACGGCGAAAACCGGAGAATTCGTATATCTTAATTTTTTCTTTAGTCGTTAGATGATCAAGCATTATATTAACGCCCAAATTATCAGAAGCTATATGCGGAGCAACAATCACATTTATGTTATGCTCCTTGCATTTTTTGAAATGCTCTTCTGACTGATGCATCGCAATTATTGTATCCACCCCGCAGGAAGATAACTTATCGTAAATGCCGGCAGGGCCTTCTGTGCCTCCGGTAAACTCAATGTGTATCCGGCGAGAGCGGCTTACGCGGCTGCCTATTTCTATCATTACGGCATTATTGTTCTTAGCGGACTCTTTATATTCCGGAATTTCATTCAGTAAATCCACGATTTTTCCAATTGTCGAAGGAGCTTCTTTATCCATTAATTTTTTTATATATTGATATGCGAGATTATCGCAAGGCGTATGCATGCACAAAAGGTTTATCTTAAGCCACTTCGCCACATCAACTATCTTTTGATGATTTCCCGCGTGGATTCTGCGTTCAATTTCTGCTTTTCTTTCTGTCAAAAGATTTTCTGAAGCGCTCAAAGATATGCCTTCGTTGTTATAAGCAAAAATCTGCAAGTCCATTACGTCATAAAGGCTGGCAAGAGCTTTTCCTGTCGGGTGGTGGCTAATTGCAAGGTCTATTGCGGTTTTCTTTTCGCGAAGGCGGTCTATAAGGAGCAACTCAGCTTCGCTTACATCCACCCCTACAATAACTGATTTTATGTCGGCCTCAAGCTCGCCGTAAAGCACGCGCGTATCGGCAAAGGGGTTTGTCAGCGAATCCAAATCGAAAACTTCTTTTTGTGGTTTTCCTAATTTGTCGTATGCTGATTTTTTTTCTTTGAAATAATTATCAATTTCTTTTTTGCTGCGGATATCCGCTTCAATCCCCGTTTTGATTATTTCCTGATAAATCGTCTTTAGTTTCATAAATCTTTTTTACCTCCGTGTTAACTACCAAGGCCGGGATAAACTTATTATAAATACCCGCTGTCATTAAATATACCTTTGGGGCTACGCTTTTAAATATCCGGGAAGTGTAACCGCTTAAGAATTGCGGCTTGGCGGGAAAAAGATAAAGAAAGAAAACTATTACGCTCGCCAATAAAGCCAGCCTTAAGAATCCAAAAATAATCGCCAGCAGTTTTTCGGAAGGAAGAATTTCTTTTCTTTTAAACAGCGCGTCGATTACTTTGATTAAAAGCCCGGATATGATTCCAATTATGAAAAAGAGCGTAATGGCTGTTGTTGCCTTAATGATATCTTTGCTTAAAAACGATATTTTGTTTGAAATTTTTTCAGCTACAAAAGGATAAAATTGAAAAGTAAAAACAGAATTGATGAACAACGCCAGTATCTTTAAAATCTCAACGAAGATTCCTTTTGATACCGCTTCATAAGTGATTCTTAAGCAAAGGATTAGGAAAACTAGATCTATGAGGCCGAATCCTTCAAATATACCCATTTATCAAAATTTATTTAGATATAACATATTAAGACATAAAAGTCAAGAAAACGTTTACAGTTTGCGGTTTTAAGCATTTTTTCAAAAAGTAAAATTCGAGCTATTTTTACGGCAATGAGCCCATTTTCTTCCTCACCGAATATTCGACATATCCAGCAAGGATTTCCTGTACTTTGGTGGGTGGAGCAACTACAAAATAGCTGGAGATAACCGCGTGAGCCATTTCATGGGCAAGCATACCTACGGTCATATCTCTAAAAGATATATAAATTGTGTTATGGCTTGGCACGTAGAGAGACGGCAAGTTCGCCGTTATTATCTGGGAATCACCATAAGCAACCTTGCTGACTTCTACAATATCAGGATAAACGACAAGGTTTCCACGGTAACTCTTAAGAGTGAAATCCAGCGCGTCGCAGACTTCAAGGAACAATGCATCTATGCCTTCTTTGATTACGGAACGTATATTGGAACCGTTAGCCGATAAGGCATCGAGCCTAAACAATCCTGTTGCATTTATTTTTTCGGCAAAGGAAGACAAGCTGCAGCCTTCACATAAAGACACGGTAAAATACCTGGTTTCAATTGTCTCGGCGCCTGCGCATGGCGCATAGCGCATAGCGCATAGCATAAAAATAATCCATAAAAAAAACTTTTGCTTTGCTATATTAGCTTGCCGAGCGCCTTGCGCTTTGCGCTTTGCTTTTTCTATCATATGCCTTTAAAGGTATTTAGCACCGACTCTATTTGTTTTACCTTATCCTCTACCTGTTTTTTATTTTCAAAATAAAGCCCATCAAGCACTTTTCTTAACCCCTCTGTTTCCATTTTAATTGCAGCTACCTTGTCTTTTAAGGAATTAGACATTGAAGTAAGCGAAGTGGATAATTCTTTTAACTGGTCTGTGGTCCTTATCTGAAAAATTGCCCCGAAATTTGCGCTTCCCAGCTTATCTATTTCTCTTTTTAACCGATAAAGAGGCCCGGCAATTTTATGAGAAACGAAAAGTGTGAGCAAAATAACCGATATGGCAGAAAATATAGTCACTATGATAATTGTTTGTATTATAAACGGCAAAATGAAATCTGCTGTGGTTTTTACCGTAACCTTGGTATTTTCGATAGCCACAGTAGTTGAATTTGCCGATAGAAGAAAGAGAGAAATACCTATGGAAATCGCCGCGAGTATCGCGATAAAGCAAAATTTTAATATGAATCTTGTCTGAAAACTTTTGTCGATAAAATAATTTCTCCTTTGATTATGCATATTTAACCTCCCAATGAGACTTACATTTTTCAAGGCAGGAAACCTTGAAAAATGTGTAGTCGAATTGTCCCGCCGAGTTCCGAAAATTATCATAGAGAATTTTCGGATATGTAGCGAGGCGGGATAATAATATATTATTCATTTATTCCCAAAGTCTTATAATTTACCTTTATAGTCGCCTTTGTTTTAAGAGACTCCATCCAGTCTTCAACTGATTTTCTTTGTCTTTCCTTAAAAAGAACCAGGCGTATTTCCGGATAAGCATCTTCGAGCGTTTTACCGGAAAATTTATCTTTGTTCTTATTATAAAAATCCATTATTTCCGCGTCGTCTATCTTTATAGTCAAAAATAATTCCCTTGCTTTTTTATCTACGGCTATTTTTAAAAGCGACTGCTCCCAGAAATCCTGGACATCTTCAAGAAAACTTTCTTCTTTATCCAACCCTCTTGTTTCTGCTTCCTTAAGTATAAGCTTTCTGTTTATAAGGTTGTCTAAAAACTCTTTGCGGGCGGCTTTTGTGTCAGGCTTTGACAAATTGAATTTAGCGAAGTCTCTTTCAAATTCAGCTTTTGTAATTTTTATATCTCCTATCGAGACAACTGCCTCCTCTTTCTGCGCGCAATTTATACTAAGAAGAATAATAATTGATAACAATAAAAATTTTACCCTATTCATATTTTTCCTCCTTATCGTTAAGAAATATGCAAGTTGGAATACATAACTCCATTTTACACATATTTTTGGAATTGTCAGTCTATGTCTTACAAATTTTCTCGATGTCCGTAAGATTTATAAACTTAACCGTAAAATCGCCGTATCTGCGGCTGTAAGACTGGGATACATTATGAGATACTACATATACCTGCGCTTTATCATAATGCCTTAAAAATACTTTGATATTTGCCGGATCAAAATCTTTATCGCGCCATTTACATTCTATCGCCAAAACAGGCCGGCCTTTTCCTTTAATCACAAAATCTATTTCGTGGCCCTGCTTATCTCTCCAATAGCCAATATCTTTGGCTTGCCGGCAGGCAAATATTTCGTTTAAAACAAAGTGCTCCCACAAATACCCCATATCATCATCTCTAAGTTCATGCCAACCGCGATAATAACAAACAAACCCCGTGTCAAAACCATAAACTTTTGGAGCGGATATAATTTCGTTTTGTTTCCTTGAGCTAAAAGGACGGATAATATGCGCAACGAAAGTGGCCTCAAGCGCTTTCAGATAGTTGGAAATAGTAGGCCGGCTTGCTTCGCATGGTGATGTAAAACTGCTGGCTTCAAATATGCCTCCGCTTTGAGCCATTATAAGTTCGAAAAATTTCTGAAAGGAATAACGCCGTTCAAGCCTAAATAACTCCTGTATATCTTTTGCCCAAAAAGCATCTATCCAATCCTGGAAATTACGCTCCGGATACCTATGGTGCATAAAAAAGGGCGGTAGCCCACCATAGAGAAACCTATGCTTATAGTCAGTATTGCCGAAGTATTCGCCGTCCGACAGTACCATAGGCGTAAGCCAGACTTCCCGCTTTCTATCCGCTAATGTGTCTTTGAATTTCGCTGAAGCGCTAAGAGTAGATGAGCCTGTAGCGATAATTTGTATATCAGGGTAATGGTCAGCGGCTATTTTTAATAATTCTGAGGGGTTCGGTAATCTATGAATTTCATCCAAGGCTATACGGCG
>JALOBR010000067.1 GCA_023228195.1 Candidatus Omnitrophota bacterium | reverse complement strand
AGAACCAGACGCGTTATTCTGCTAAAAAATGGGATTTTTTCTAGACCTATCCTAAAGATCATATTGATCAGATTAGGCGTGGACTATGCTGGATTTATATAAGTAACTATTTATAAAACAAAATCTTGGAGGAATATTAGGTGCCCGATATAGTCAAGAAAGTAGATAATTTTCTTAGATTTCTTAAAATGAATGGGAATATGGAGAAACATGGAACTAATTCAGATAATAAAACAATGCCTATCCATAGATGGTTTTCTTTTATGCCAGGATTTTCAAATGTATTCGTAGATACGACTTTCGCTTACTTCGATATTAATGAAAACGGAGGGCAAGTTTATGATCCTTTTATGGGAAGTGGGACAACCGCCGTTGTTGGAAGGAAATATGGTATTACAGTTGTTGGTAATGAGTCTAACAAATTTTTGTATGAAATAGGAAAAGCGAAAATTAAATTTATAGAAAAACCCGAACTCTTAATTAAGGCAGGTGAAGTTTTATTGCAAAAATGTAAGAGTATCTGGAAAAAAGCAGATATTTCTCAAGAAAATTTCATATTAACTAAATGTTTCTCAGCGTGTAATTTAAAAAAACTCATTACCCTGCGTGATGTTTATTACTCAAATTCTATTAAGAAAGCATACAAACCATATATTTTCCTTGTTATTTCTTCTTTATTGCCAAGATGTGCGAAAGTCGGCATAAGTATTCCATATATTAGCTGGAAAAATACTCGCAATGCCGAAGATCCCTTTGTCATCTTTACGAAAGCCCTATCCGACATAAAGGATGATTTACTTGAAGCAACAGAATCTGGCTGTAATGGAGATGCTAAGATTTACCTCTTTGATAGTCGGAAAAAGAATAGTAGGATATTGTCTAATAGTATCAATTTAGTTTTTACTTCTCCTCCATATTTAAATAATTTTGATTATGGCGAAGCATTGAAAGTTTATACCTATTTTTGGAAAATTACTAAGGATTGGTCTGAAATAACATCAAAAATTAGAATGAAATCTTTAGCTTCTGCTACTACCTATTATTCTGAAAGAGAATATCGTGGTAAAGATCTTAAGGATATCCTTGAAAAGAAAATGCTCGAAAAAGCTCCGAGGGTTTCCCAAAAAATTCAGAATAAAATTAAATTAATAAGGAAGCAAATAAATTGTAAACGTGGGAAAAGTTTTGATATTTTGACGGGGCTGTATTTTAAAGACATGTTTCTTGTCTTGAACGAAACTTATCGTGTGCTTAAAAAGAATGGATTAGCTTTTATCGTTATTGGCGATTCTGCTCCTTATGGGATATATGTGCCTACAGATAAATATTTAGGCGAACTCGCTATAGAACTTGGTTTTTCAAAACATAGGCTTATTACATTGCGTCCTCGTGGTCATAAATGGACTACCTTAAAGAATAGACACAACCTTAAACTAAGAGAAAGTTTATTAGTGCTAATTAAATAAATAATGGAAGAACTACCTATTACTTCTGATAGTCAGATAAATAATCCGAGATGGAGTTATTTGTATGCTTATAATATAAAAATATTAAGAGATATATTGGTTTATTGCGCTAAGAAGAGAAAGATGAGAGAATCTGCGCTTTATTCTGATATGGCTGCTAATAAAATTCCCCCTCCTAAGAGTGTATGGATCAGCAAAGGGATCAAAAGAAAAGAACGACTGAGACTAGAATATGTACACGCTTCAGAGTATTTAGGATTGATACGAAGAGAGAATGGATTTGTTGAACCCAATTTTAAAGAATTTGAGAAAGAAAAAAGAGTCATAATAAGTGAGAATTCCCAAAGAAAGTTTGATTCATCAATAGCGTCTACTCAGCTCACAGAGAAAGAAAAACAAGCATTTATTAATATTTTATCAAAATATGAACGAGCCAAAGATTATTTAAGGTGGTTTTTAGACTTTGAAAAATATAAGTCAATAAGCGAATTTTCAATACATGATTTCAAGAAGAATTCGCAACCAATTTTTATACTTGGTACCACAGTTGCATCCTATAAAGGGAGCGAGATATTAAGACGTCTCATTGATAAAAAAAGTTGGAAAATTCCAAACGGTTATATTCGACTTTCAAATTTCGTTTTTCCAGCATGGTTTCGAGAACTAGGCTTACTAGATAAGATCTATGTATTTCCTGAATTTAGTCATGACAAGAAATTGTGGCATATGATCTATCCAGTTAAGATGAAGACAAAAGAATTTCTAGAACTAGACGGAGCGTCTATTCTTGAAAGTATGTTTCTAAAGAACAAAGAAAGAACCACTATTTGGATACCCTATCTTTTATATGTTATTGCAATGCAATATAAGTGTCCTGTGGTAGCGATAAAAATGCTCTTAAAAAATTTATATAAACAGGACTATGAACATTTCTATTTAGAGAGAACATCTCTTCCCGTTATGAAGAATCGTTACACTTACGAGGAAAGTTATATAAATGTTGATGGGTTTTTTAGATCTACCTTGATATTAAAAAGGAGGAATAAAAAAAATGGATAATGAAATTATGAAGTTTACGGAAGAAATAATAAAAGATCTCAAAAAGAAAAAGAGCAGTATAACCTATAAGCCCTTAGGTTTAAATTTCAATCCTTTTCCCCCGGCAGGATTGCCAAGATTCTTGTTACCTCCTTTTGATGAGAGTTATGCGGATATAATAATGCAGTTTATTCGCTCAACCTATTTAGCTCCAATAAAGCAAGATTATGCTGGGTTGACTATTATTGGTGATTATGGTATGGGAAAAACTCATTTAATGAAATATATAAAAGAAGTTATTGATAAGTTATCGAATGGAGCATTGGAAGAAAGAAAAGATGTACGTTTTTCAGCAGTCACATGCTTTGTCGATAAACCAGATGATGCCCCTCAAATAGTTATCCACAAAATTGTCGAACAAATCGGCATAGACAATATCAGAAAATATATCGGTAGAATATTATTAAGTGAATTCAGCAAAGATAAGAAAGCATTTATTGGAAAATTTCGTTCCAAACAACCAAGTTTATTTGATTCAAAATCATATTGGGATAAGCTATTTGAAGAGCCAGCTATTTCAAATTTTCTAGAATTTTTAAGTCGCTTCAAAGAAGTTCATGGGGAATTAGCATCATTGCAAGAAGCAGCGAGAGATATAATTAGAAAAGAAATAGTACCTGATTCTACATTAGCGGATAGGTATCTTGATTTAGTTTTTGAAGAAAAAAAAGCAGCCACTTCTTGGGATATTCTTGCAGGATATGTCTCCAATAGAAATATCCAGAAAAAAGAGGTAATGTTTCTTAATAGTATAGTAGGCATTCTTAAGCATGTTGGATTTCATCAGTTATATGTTTTTGTGGATGAATTTGAAGATGTAAGTAAATTAAAGGGAGCCAAGCTTTCCAACTACTTAATTACTTTAAATACTCTAATAAACAAAGAAGGAAGATGGGCACTCGTTGTTTCACTTACAAAAGATGCTATAGTGATAATCAAAAAAGAATCGGCCCCTCTTTATGATCGCTTAACTTCCTTTGCAATTAAACTCGATCCTTTGAATCAAAAAAAGGCCAAGAAAATGATAGTAGGATATCTTAATCTCGCGAGAACTACTGCAGGCAGTAGCATATTACCATTTACAGATGAGACAATCAAAGAAATGCTAAATATTGCAGAAGGAAACTGCAGGAGCTTTATTTTATTAGCACATAAAGTATTGGATGAAGCAATACGGAAAAATAAAACCAAAATAACTTCTGAAATAGTAGTAAAAGCAAAGAGGTTGCGATATGAAGAGAAATACGATCAGTCTATATGATTTTAAATTAAGATTCTTTGTAGATACGAATGTACTAATTGACTACATTGAAAATTTTAATGAAAAAAAGTGTGTTACTTTTTTAAATTTATTTAGAAAATCAAAAGTAAAGAAGAAGGCGAAAATAGAAGAAGTTGAATTAGTTACATCAGATTATGTCTTATGGGAGTTTAAGGGTCGCATAAGACGAGAACTCCACGCTAAAAAATTAGTGAAAAATCATGGTTTTAGTATTATTGCAGCAAACAGCGAAAGTAACAAATTTAGAAAAGAATATGCAAATATTAAATGCATGAAAAATTATGGACAGGAAATTAGTAACATTGAAAAGCAAATTTTTGATGAAATGCAACTTCTTTATTTAGAAAGGCTGATGGGCAAAGCGTTGCCTGGCATCAGTGAAACTATAGATAAAATATTAAGTTGTTCAAAGCTTCCTTATAAAGATGCCATCGTATTGGCGTCTGCAATATTTACAAAATCTAATTTTATACTTACTTGTGATGAGCAACATTTTAATAATGAAATTTTTAATGAATTAAAAGAAGCAATGAAAGAATGGCAAAAAATTGTTGCTAAACCAATTGATTTTAAGCAAATTGAAATTAAAAGACCAAGTTCCTATCCTTCTTTAAAAGTGCTGAGGCAGGAATACAAGAAATGGTTTATGTGTAATAATGAACAAAAAATTATTGGCACTGCTGTTAAGTTTTTTCCTCGGCTTAGCGTCGTAGAAATAATGTGTAAAAGGAAAAATTATTTAAAGGCTGGGGATCAAGGATGGCTTGTGAGATTTAATAACGATGGCAAAATGACAAAATTAGGTTTCTCCATTAATGAAAGTAATCTTAGGAGCTTCAAAACTAAGAAGCCAACAAAAAAAGGAAAACATGTGACTATCAAATTAGAGCGGCAAAATAGGGAGTGGGATCAGGCCCATGTTTTTCTCGCCGAATAACAAGAAGCATATAACAGTGATAGAAATGCTCTAGCTATACTTCAAGGAATAATATATGAGAGATCCCCACCAGAATATCTTCTACTACTACAGAGGTCCTTCCAAAAAAGCTAAAGATTCTTTGCATGATATCCAAATAGAAGATAATACCACCAAGTCCTTAATAAACCTTCTTGAATTTGCTCATCGTGTAAATTTTGACCCCTTGCTCAAGGGGTTTATAAAAATAGTAAATGTTCCTAAAAAGGGAATAATTTCTTTTAGACTACAAAAAGCAGAAGAAGATAGTAGGCCAGATGGAGTAATAAATTTTACCAATAATAAAGTCTACATCGAATCTAAAGTTAGGGCTTCTTTAGTTATCGATCAAATTGTTCGTCATCTAAGATCGCTCACCCCGAATGATTTTTTATTAGTTATTACCAATAATAAAAACGATGAAGCGGAGTTAAAAGAACTTAGAGATTCGCGCTTACGGTATGTCTCATGGCATGATATTCATCAATTAAGCTTAAGAATAGCGAATGAGGCAAAGAATAATAAGAAGCTTATAGCAGTCTTGGCGGTACTTGGAGATTTTATTAATTATCTGGAGGTAATTGTCATGACCGAATTCAGCGGGTTTAAGGATGAGGATTTTGACTTTTGGGTTACGCCAAATGTTCACTATATTCCGATCTTAAAAAATAAACTTGAGTCTTTAGCAAAAAGTATTCGACAAAACTTACCTCCGCAACTTAAAAGATATTCATATGTTAGGGCCGGTAATATATCAAGATCTGCGCAAGATGATCGTTTTGCCTGGGTAGCTATTAAAAAACCAGAAGACAAGAAGGATATATTGAATCAATGTAATTTTACTATAGAAGTATCTAAAAGCAGTCTTGAGATAAATGCCGTCATACGTAATGGTCGGACGGATAACCCAATGAAGCCTCTCGGCGTATTTTATAATAAACTTATAAATAATCCGAGCAGCTTTTTGAAAGTTATTAGAAGAATACATAAAGACGGTAGGTTTATAATATGTAGAAGGCTGCCTAGATATGGGGAATCTATTATGCCAGGTAACGAAAAATGGGTGAACTGTTTTGAGATTAGATTAAGTGATATAACCAATGAAAACGATGTCCGTTATTTATGCGAGATCTTAAAAAAAGCAGATGTAAGGCCAGCATTACCCGGAATACATATTCGATCCTCTATAGACAGAGGAAGCTCTATATTGACAAAGCCGGATGAGCTAAAGAAAGAAATAATTACAACCATTGTTGCTTTTAAGCCTGCGCTTGATTTCTTAGAAGATTAGTTTTTATTATGAAAATAGTCTGTTCCCGCTGTAAGATATTCTTAGGAGAGCAAGAGCCATTTGATAATCTTGCCGAAATAAAAGCCAAATGTCCCAGTTGTATTGTCAAAGAAAAAGAAGAGGCCTCGAGATTCATACCTAAACCCCTCCCTGGACAAAAACAAGAAATAACATTAGAAAACGGTCTTAAGGGTGTACTTTGGGTTGCGCAAGACAAAAAAGATAAACTTTTCCTTGGAGACCTAGCTGTTTCAGGGAAGAAGTTCTTTTGTACAAAATCCGGAAGAGATAAATTCCAAGAGTATCTGGGAAGTTTAAAAGGTGAAGACGCTGAAGTATCATTTCTTCATACTGTGAGTATTAAATTAGACCCTGCCCAAAAAGGCCGCAGAAAAAAAGAAAATCCCCCTAAGGTAGAAGATCCGAAAAAGAATCATAGTATTGATTACAACTGTACCATGAGAGCACCTAAATACTATGTTCAGCTAATGTTTAATGATATGGCTGAGCGGATGGATAGAGTTATTGAAATACTCGCTGAGGCATCCTACGAAGCATATAAAAAAGACTGCCAGAAGACAATTAAGGCTGTTTAAAAAAGCCTCATAAAACCCTGCGATAATTTAGTTAGTTTCAACCCCGCCTTGATATAGGGCTTATTTTATGGCATATAGGTAGTAATGAAGAAGATTGTAGATTCAATAATTCTAGATTTAGTAGGCAAAACCAAAGAAGAGGTGCTCTTAAATATCGCAAAGTTTGCCAAGCAGGAAAAGCTAATTAAAGATGAGCAGATTATCTACAGGCAATTCTTGAAGAGAGAGCAGCTAGGCACAACTGCTATTGGCCAAGGGGTTGCTTTGCCTGAGGCTTGCTGGATAGCTATGAGCAGACCTTATGCCTTTATTCTCTGTCGCACAAAGGAGCCAGTGGATTTTAATTCACTGGATGGTAAGCCGGTGCGGATTATTTTAGCTTCTCTGGGCAGGGATAAAGCTGATTTAACAAGGTTAAAACCAATGGCTAAATTAGCAGGATTGCTTAAAAACAGTGAGTTTAGGAATAATTTTTTAAATGTCAAAAATGCAGATGATGTTTATTTGTTATTAAATGCACGAAATTCTTTAAATTAAATCTTAAATATGGGTAACTAAATACCTGTATACAGAGAGTCTTTCCCATATAGTTTGACTTCCCTCGCCAGTATGGTATATTACGTTTGAATATGTCAAAAATGAATGTAATAATTCCTTTGTTTTAATGGTACTCTATAACAATAATCCATTATTATGCGTAAAATAAAGGGTTTAAATGCCTTTTCAATAGGCAAGAAACTAACTATAGCTATCGATATTGATGGAACGGTAGCCGACTGTTCAAAAGTAGATTTTAGGCAGGTTAATAAAAAGCCAGATGAGTTTCTAAGGGCAGAGCCTATAGAAGGATCATTAGAAGCGGTAAAAAGGCTATACAAAGACGGCCATACTATTATATTCCATACTTCACGTAATTACGGCAGTAAACGTGCAACTAAAAAGTGGCTAATTAAACACGGATTTCCGTTTCATCATCTTATTATGGATAAGTTTGTTGCGCACGTTTACATAGATGACCGGGCAATAAATGGTTGTAGTTGGCAGTGTGTCATGAAAGCCATAAGAGAACCGAATTTGCCTGGTAAGATAGCGCGTAGAAAAGGAATGATATGAGTAACAAAGAAGATATGGTGTTTCGCGGCCTAAAGAGTAGTTTCTTTGATGACCTGAAGGATAAAAAAGGAAGATTACACTACATATTGGATTTTGAGCGTAAGCATCGAAAATCTTTTATGGTAGAAATTAGAAATGATTTCCTAGATCTATATTTTCTTGGACATACTATAGAGGTTAAGAAGAAAGAAGATGGGTATTATCTTATAGCTTCAAAAGAATTTAATCCGCAGGAGTTATTTCTTAAGGTGC
>JALOBR010000066.1 GCA_023228195.1 Candidatus Omnitrophota bacterium | reverse complement strand
ATATGGTGAAAGGAATTGGCCTTTTTTTATGTTTATTATTTTTTTAGTTTTCGCAGCCTCAACTATTAAATCGGTCTGCCGGCACAAAAAAGCAGGTATTTGTATTACGTCCAAAATGTCTTTCACGTATTTTATCTGGTGCTTGCAATGGATATCGCTTAGCATGGGGACATTTAAGCGTTTCTTGATGTTCTCAAGTATTTTTATCCCGGAATTTAAGCCCGGGCCCCTGAATGATTTTAGGGAAGTCCTGTTGGCTTTATAAAAGCTTGCCTTGAAAATGAAGGTCAGCGGATATTTGGCCGTTAGCTCCTTAAGGTAAGCAGCGATATCGTAGGCTTTATATTTGTCTTCAATCACGCAAGGCCCGGCGATAAAAATGAACCTTTCCTTGTTCCGCGTGGTATCCGGTAAGGTCATGCTAAGCGCCGCACTATTCATATCCACGCTATTCATAGCGCGGATATGGCGACGCGAACGTATAAATTTGTTTTTATCTTCAATCATTTTACACCACAAAAAGATTTTTGCTGGAAAAATTGGGGTCAGCAGTTATATTTAATCCCAGCCTGCGCAGCCCCGCTTCATCTCCGGGAGTCGGAATGTGAGTCATATGTATTTCGCAATTCTGCAACTCTTTGAGTTTTTCCATCGCAATTTGAGCTGCGGGGTTAGCCGCAGCGCTTATGGATAAGGCAATCAAGGTTTCTTCAAGATCTAAATTAACTGTCTTTTCATTTAGAGTATTCTTCTTTAGGTTTTGTATAGATTCAAGTATATTCGGGGCCAATAAATGTATTTTATCCGGTATCTCAGCTAAATCTTTTATGGCGTTTAGAACAACGCTTGAGGCGGAATGCATTAGCCCGGAATTCTTTCCGGTAATTATTTTACCTGACGCAAGCTCAATCGCTGCTCCACAGAATATGTTTTCATTGCCTTTCTTTTCTTGCTGGGCATCCATGGCAGCCTTACGTGCAGGCTCAACTACTTTTCTATCTTCCGGAGTAAGAGCAAAATCCTCCATGAGAAGTTCTATCCTTTGTACAGCCTCTTTATCTGCAAGGCCCATTACATATTCACAGGTATACCTGAAATACCTTCGTATTATTTCCTGTTTGGAGGCTTCCTGCACAACCGTATCGTTAATAATGCCAAAACCGGCCTTATTAACCCCCATATCTGTCGGAGATTGGTAAATTGATTCTTTACCGGTTATTCTGGTAAGGATTCTTTTAACTACGGGGAATATTTCAACGTCTCTGTTATAGTTTACGCTTGTTTTTTTATATCTTTCCAGATGAAAAGGGTCAATAAGGTTAAAATCTTTTATATCCGCTGTTGCTGCCTCGTAAGCGACATTAACCGGATGCTTAAGCGGTATGTTCCAAATAGGAAAAGTTTCAAACTTAGCATAACCTGATTCCAAGCCTTTATGATGGTCATGGTATAGTTGAGAAAGACAAGTCGCCAGTTTGCCGCTGCCCGGCCCCGGCCCAGTAACTACAATAAGCGGCTTTTTTGTTTCAATGTATTCATTTGCGCCATAACCTTTTTCGCTTACAATTAAATCAATGTCTGTGGGGTAACCTTTAGTAAACTTATGTGTATATACTTTTATATTCCTGCGCTCAAGTTTGTTTTTAAACATCTTTGCTGCAGGTTGGCCTTCGAAACGGGTTATTACTACCGCCAAAACATCTATTTCGCGGCTTCTTAAGTTATCTATGAGCTTGAGGGCGTCTACATCGTAAGTGATTCCGAAATCGGCCCTTATTTTTCTTCTCTCAATGTCTCCGGCATAAATACATAATATAATTTCAGCCTTATCTTTTAATTGTTGCAGCAATCGCACCTTTACATTAGGGTCATAACCGGGAAGGACTCTTGCTGCGTGATAATCAAATAAAAGTTTTCCTCCGAATTCAAGATAAAGCTTATTATTAAATCTCTTTACCCGTTCGAGAATGGATGCAGTTTGCTCTTTCAGGTATTTTTCGTTGTCAAAGCCTAACTGCCCTGTTGTTCTTTTTTCCGATAAATTCACCTTATTTGGCATTTTTGGACTTCCTTTCATTTAAAACGGTTTCTACTTTTTGCAAGTCTTCTTCAGTATCTACTCCTATGGATTCAAATTTAGTCTCAATCACTTTTATTTTATGGCCGGCTTCAATCGCCCGTAACTGTTCAAGACGCTCGGCATTTTCCAGAAATGAAGAAGGCAGATTTTTAAAAGTATAAAGAAAATCCTTGGTGTATGCGTAAATACCTAGGTGCTTGTAGTATTTTTTTTCAATTGAACCGTCTCTGTAGTACGGTATAGGGTAACGCGAAAAATAAATCGCGAAGTCGTTTTTATCACAGATTAACTTTACGACATTCGGATTATTTGTGTCTTCGTCCGCTTCGATTTTCTTTCTAACCGTAGCCATAAGCGTAGCCGGATTGTTAATCATTTCTCTGGCAAGACTGTCAATGGTTGATTGATGCATGATAGGCTCGTCTGCCTGGATATTTATGACTATTTTAGCGTCAATATCTCTTACTGCTTCCGCTATCCGGTCGGTGCCGGATTGATGCTTTGTCGAAGTCATGACAACCTTGGCGCCGAAACTCTCAGCAACTTCCTTTATTTTTACGTTATCACAAGCAATAATCAGTCTATCGAGAAGGCTCGCCTTTGATGCGTTTTCCCACGCCCACTGAATCAATGGTTTGCCGCAAACTTCCCGCAACAACTTGTGCGCCAGTCTGCTGGATTCATAGCGCGCAGGGATAACTCCGATTACGTCTATATTATTTTGCATTAATTCTTTGTAATAATTCTTTTCTATCCGTAGTTGCCGCTCCTAACTTTTCTACCACTACGCCCGCAGCAAAATTAGAGATTAAAGCAGCTTCATAAAAGCTCGCATGTGCGGCGAGTGCCAGGGTAAATGCTGAAATTACAGTATCCCCTGCTCCGGTTACATCGAAAACCTCCGCGGCCATTGTCGGTATATGGTAATGCGCGCCGTCCGCAAAAAGCATCATACCGTCTTCACCAAGAGTAAGAAGCAAAGACTTAGGATTGAGTTTCTGCATTATTGTTTTCCCTAGAAGTGGAATTTCTTCTTTGCTGCGTATTCTCATATTCGCGGCAGCCTGTGCTTCTTTTAAGTTTGGAGTAAGAGAAGTTACATTAGTGTAATAATCTATGTGTTCTTCTTTAGGGTCAACTGTCACGATTTTTTTCTTACGCGTGCAAAGCTCAACCAAATCTCCTACCAGGTTAGGATTAACTACGCCTTTACCGTAGTCTTCAATAATTACCGCGTCGAACTTATCTATATTTTGCGAGATCTTCTTGTATAACATCCTGCTGGTTTCGTAAGAGAGAAACTCTACTGATTCCCAGTCAAGCCGGACAATTTGTTGATGCTGCGCTATTATGCGGGTTTTAAGCGTTGTCGGCCTGTTTTTATCGTTGACAATCAACTCTGCGCCGATGCTCCCCTTTTTAATCAATGAAGACAGAACATTTCCGAAGTGGTCGCGCCCCAGACAACCGCAAAGGCTTACGTTTGCGCCAAGGGAAACAAGATTCAAGCCCACGTTAGCTGCGCCTCCGCAAACAAAATTTTCCCGGTTTGCCCATACAACCGGAACCGGGGCCTCAGGGGAAACTCTTTCAACTTTTCCAAAAATATAATGATCAAGTACCAGGTCCCCTACAACCATAATATTCTTGTTCTTAAAACGTGAAATTACCTTAGTAAGCTTGTTTTTGTCTATTTTCATAAATTATACAAACCCTTTGTGTGTATGGTTTATTTTACGAATAAGGCCTCTAAACTGGATTTTCTTGAACTTTTCAATTATATCATGCAAACGGAAAAAATCTACTGTTTTAAAGCCAACCGCAAGCGGCAAAGTGTTTCAGCGTCTCCTTGAGTTCTTCACTGCTCGCAGGCCGATGCGCCTCAATTACTTTCAATAAATTATCACGCGTAAGATATGTTGAAATTTGCGAAAAGTCAAAATCCCCGTTTAACGGAGAGATATGATCCTTGAGCCCCTTTATTCCATGTAAATGGAATCCGTATAGGTAGCCACTGAGACTATCAAGCAGGCTGCCTTTCTCTATCATGCCTAATCGTTCCTGCGCCTGGGCGTGGCCTACATCGTGCCAATAGACAAGCCCTTTACTATTTAATTCTTTTAAAAAAAAAGCTGCTTCTTCATTGCTGGGTATTTCATTGGGATAGTAACGGTTTTCAAGGCCTATTTTTATGCCCCTTTTAAATGCGTATTCGGTTATTTCGTCCAAACTTTTACCGGTAGCATAAAGATACGGTTCTTTTTTCTCTTTCCGCAGCTTCGATATTTTTTCTCTTAAATCATTTGCTTCTTCGGAGTGTATTTTCCCCAGATTGTATAAATCAATAAGAGCCTTTATGGGTTTAATGTCCATCTCAATTGTCCCGGCATGCATTACCACGATTTTTGCATTCAGGCTTACCGCAGTATCTATTGTTTGTTTTGTATATTTAATTGCGCATTCTCTCTCGTTTTCTACGAGCGATGAAAGGTAGTAATAATTGGTAAAAAACCGGTGGAAAATATTTTGAGGCGGTAAAGGACAAAAATTATGTACGCTTACGACATTTATACCGAAATCGGTAAGAAGAGGCTTAATTCCATCCAGGCGACTGGCTGAAAAATTGTAGCCCAGCTCAACTGACTTTATGCCAAGCTTGCTTATTCCGGTCAACATGTCGGTTAAGTTGCACTTTTCAGAATAATTCCAGGTTGTAGAAATGGCTATCATAGTAATTTCTCAAAAGGCAGGTAATCTGTGGTCCCAAGTATATCCCAGGGGTAACGTTTCCCTAGAAATCGTTTAACCCGTACAGGGGCGATTTCAGAGACTACCCAACAAGGTGTCCTGTGCCATTTCCTACATAGAAAACATCACGGCATGGGACACCGAACCTTAATATCATTATTATATGTAACGGGGCTGCTGGGCCGGCAAAGGGATTAAAACGCGCAAACTGGAAGTTGCGCCAGTATTTTTTACTTATAACGATTTATTATTGAATTTAAATCCCGGCTCTTTAATTACCCGTTACATTTTGTCGAATGTCGCGCTTGTCTTGCGCTCTTTTTCCTTTTTTTCCAGCTCCTGTTCATCATCCTCAAAAATCATATGGGCGCCGCGTTTTGATGAATGACCTTCGCCCATTAAGGTATTTCTTTCTTCGTAATTTTCAAGTAACTGCGACAATCTTGCTCCAAGATGTTTTTTAATGGTTTTTAATTTTTTTTCGTAATATGAAATTAGTTTCTGGTTTTTTACCAAAATTTCTTTTTCGCATTTTTCATAAGTGTCTTTATCCGCCATGTCTTTATCTTTCGGGAACAACTCCTTTAGAATATCCTGCCAGTAGCGGATTAACTCCTCTTTGTTGCCTTCCTTTGCCATCCTTATTTCATCTTCCAATTCCTTCTCCAAATCTACTCTTAATTCATAAGAAGTTTTTGTCCTTTCATATTCGCCTTTTATTTCCTCTAGTTTCTTTTGGGCTTCCTTGTATTCTCTGATTAGATTGCGCAAACGGGAAATATCCATATTACCTCCTTAATGAACACAGCATTTTTTCAAGCTTGGCTATCGCAGGTCAGACATGGCGAAGAAAAAATGCCAGTGTGAATTACCCCCCCCCGCAGCGCTTCGTGTAACTTTTCTCGGCCTACGACTAGGAAAATTTACACGATATATTGGCCGCAAGAGGTATATATTAAAACGCTTTATAAGGCTAAATTTTCAATAGAAAACCGGCGACAATTCTTTTTTCTTCCTCTCCGTTCCGGATTCTGGCCTGTGTATTTCTAATACTTCACCGGTATCCCTGTCTACGAAAACCCAGACTTCTCCTGGCGGATTTTTAAAGTTGAAAAGAACAGCCTGATAATTTTTCATAAAACCTCTTTCGAAAAGCTTAAAATTGGGCGAATTTTGCAGATCCGTCATCTTGTTTACTTTCTCTCTCCACATTTTATTATTTTGATCGTAAATTATTTCAACCCTGTAAAGGTCGAACCCGTCTTTATTCAACGCTCTGGTTGCCGATTCAACTATTTGATATTTTGTTAATTCTTCTTTAAGGGCATAAGAAGGAAACGCATAGGCAGCGGTTAACATCATAGCAATTAGAAATATTGTATTTCTGAACATAATAACACCCTCCTTCAATATATGTATTATACGCACGAGCAAAATAATCCGCAATACTTTTAAATTTAATCGCAGTTTTTATAATAACCTGGCGCAAACATAGTCGCAGAATAAAAACCCTTTCTCCGTTGCTCTAACGCCTGTACGTTGGTTACCTTTTGTGTTGTATTTTAACAACTTTTCTTTTGTGAGCAGATTTAAGGCGTCTTCCTCAAGAATTTTAAAGTCAAAACCGGTTTTTTTCTTAAACCAATTAAAATCAATGCCTTCTTTGGTGCGTATTTTTATTGCAGCTGTTTCAAGAGCCGATTTTTTCACTGATAATTTTTCCGCTGAGAAAACTACTGATTTATCTTTTCTTATCCTTTCCACATATTCTTTTACATTCGAAATATTTTTTTCCCTAACTCCATTCATGTAGGATGCCGCAGACGCACCCAGCCCGATATAAGGGTTATTTTCCCAGTAGTTTAAATTATGTTTACATTCAAACCCTCTTTTAGCAAAATTCGAAATTTCATACTGTAGAAAATTATTTTTTGGCAAATATTTCATCGTTATTTTATACATTCTGGCAGCCGCGCTATCGGGTAGCGGCGTAATAACCTTGCTCTTTGCTTTTTTAAATAGCTGAGTATGGCGTTCGTAGGTTAACGAATAACATGAAATGTGCTTAACCGGCAGTTTAACCGCTGCCATGAGCTCGTTTTGCCAATTAGCCGCCGTTTCATCCCAAACGCCAAAAATCAAATCAATATTTATATTGCTAAAGCCGTTTTTTATTGCAAGGTAGATAGATTCAACGGCGCGGCCTAAGTTATGAACCCTGCCGAGAGCATTAAGTTTATTATTATTTAAAGATTGGACGCCGATGCTTATGCGGTTTACTCCGCTTCCGCGTAAAAGCTTTATCTTTTCCTGAGACAGGCTTTCAGGATTTGCTTCTATTGTAAACTCGTTACACTTTTTTGAAATACCCCTTAGCGCTTTAAGCAACTCACAAAGTAATGGTCCGTCCAGGCTGGTTGGCGTTCCTCCGCCTATGTAAATAGTATGAAAGTTTGTATCCAAAAGCTTAATTTGTTTACTGATCGCTTTAATGTATGCCCGTGCTAATGCCTTTTCGTAACCGATGCTATAGAAATCGCAATATATGCATTTTTTCACGCAAAATGGAATGTGGATGTATAGTGAAGTCATAAAATAAATAAACCGTTAGAATAACCAAGCTCCAATTTCCAATAATCCTAAAGGATAGGCCTTCCTATCATTTTAAGGAAGGGCCTAACCAAATAATAACCAATGACCAAATCCCAATATTCAAACGGGTAAGGAAGGAATTGTTTGGTTATTGGGATTTTTTTGGTTATTGTATCTTGGTTATTGGTTATTTTCTAAATATCTGTGCTATAATTATAATATAATGGAAAGAAGTGTCTACATAATTCAATGCCCGCCGTCATGGCTAAAGACCGCACCGCTTTCGCTTATTTATCTGGAAAATTACCTCAAAAATAACGGAATTGCAGCTAAGGTGCGGGATTTAAATGTCGAATTCTTCAGGTTATTAAATTTATCACCCAAAGAATGGTTAAGCTTAAGCGAAAACTTTGAGGAAAATTTATTCACTCAGACTGCGTATTTCCCTTTTTTTCTTAACGACCTATATGAAGATATCAAAGATTATGAATACGTAGGTTTTTCTCTTTCGCGAAGAAACAGCAGTTTTTCTTTTGCGCTTGCTCAGAAAATCAGAGAAATATTTCCTCTAAAAAAAATAATCTTTGGTGGGCCGCATACTCTTTTCCTGGAGCACAAGAATAAACTTAATGATAAATCGTTCTGGGTAATCGGTGAAGGCGAAAAGGCAACACTTAAAATACTTAGTGGAATCTCTG
>JALOBR010000065.1 GCA_023228195.1 Candidatus Omnitrophota bacterium | reverse complement strand
TAAGCAAAGTAGGAATAAAGGTTAACATCCGCCAGCTTGAATGGTCGGCGTTCATTAATTGGTTTATAGATAAGAAACGTTTTGAAGCGGTCATTTTAGGCTGGAGCATAGGGCTTGACCCGGACCAATATGATATCTGGCATTCTACAAAGATAAAAGAAAAAGAATTAAACTTCGTAAGTTTCGCGAATCCCGAAGTTGATGAATTACTGGAGAAGGGGAGAAGAACATTCGATATCGAAAAAAGAAAACAAGCTTATTTCAGAATCCAGGAAATTATCGCCGAAGAGTTGCCGTATATATTTTTGTATGTACCGGACAGCTTGCCCATAGTAAGCTCTAGATTCCAAGGCATCGCCCCGGCACCTATCGGGATTGGATACAATATAGAGAAGTGGTATGTGCCGAAGCAGTTGCAGAAGTATACGATTGAAAAATAAATTAATCTGTAACAGGTATCGCGCCGCATACATCACGTTTTAAATGCGTGTTGCCTGATACGCGTGACGTGATACTTAATATAATTATGCTAAATTATTTGTCCAAAAAATCATTTGAGTTGTTGATTACATTCTTCGGTATAACCCTTGTTTCTTTTTTTCTTATTAATTTAACTCCGGGTAAGCCTACGGATGCTTTGTCAGAGTTAAACCCAAAAATGACTCCAGAGGCAAGAGCTATTCTGGAAAAACACTGGGGTTTGGATAAGCCCATCCATATAAGATATGGTATCTGGCTTAAAAATGTTTCAAGGCTGGATTTCGGAAATTCTTTGTCGAGCGATATGCGGCCCGCCTGGGATAAAATCAGAGAAAAGCTTCCCATAACTATTCTTATAAACAGTATCGCTATATTTTTTATTTTTCTTATTGCTGTGCCCATAGGTATACATTCAGCGGTTAAAGCTAATTCATTATCGGATAAGTTGACTACACTTGCCGTTTTTGTAGGGTTTGCCATGCCGACATTCTGGCTTGCGTTAATACTACAATTTATTTTCGGAGTCTGGCTGAATGTCCTCCCTGTTTCAGGCATAAAATCATTGAATTATGAAAGTTTATCTTTACTGCAGAAATTTTTTGATAGCACACGGCACTTATGCTTGCCAATATTTATAACTGTTTTCGGAAGCTTAGCCGGTATTTCGCGCTATATGCGTAGCACCATGCAGGAAGCTTTAAGCCAGGAATACATAGTAACGGCAAGGGCGAAGGGCCTTTCTGAAAGCAAAGTAGTTTATAAGCACGCGTTAAGAAATGCGGTTTTACCGGTAATAACAATTGTTGGCCTTTCAATTCCCGGTTTAATCAGCGGAAGTGTAATCTTTGAAACTATATTCGCAATACCGGGCGTGGGCCAGCTTTTGTATCAAGCCGCAATGAGCAGAGATTATAATGTAATTATGGCTGAAGTAGTTATGGTATCTGTACTTACGCTTTTAGGCAATTTGCTGGCGGATATAGGATACGCGCTTGCAGACCCGAGGATTAGGGTAAGGTAAATAATATGAGTTACGAATGTTGCGAAAGTTACGCAGGTTACGAAGGTTGCAACGAATTAAATTATTTTAATGTAACATCCGTAATTTTCGTAACCTTAAGTAATTATGTTTTGGAAAAGATTTAAAAAAAATAAATTAGCTTTAACCGGCGCAATTTTAGTATTCGGGCTTTTGGTTATTGCCATACTTGCTCCGTTTGTTTCTCCTTATGATCCGAACATTATAAATATGGATGATGTTTTACAAGCCCCAGGAAGCCGGCACATTTTAGGTACAGATGATTTGGGGAGGGATATTTTGAGCAGAATGATTTATGGAACACGCATTTCTTTATCCGTCGGTTTTGTCGCAATAGCAATTGCAACGATAATCGGAATTATTTTAGGCAGCCTTGCCGGTTATTACGGAAAATTGATAGATTCTTTGATCATGCGCCTGGTGGATATAATGCTTTCTGTGCCGACATTCTTTTTGTTGCTTACAATTATTGCGATAGTTGGCCCTAGTATTTGGATTGTGATGTTTGTAATAGGGTTAACCGGCTGGATGTCTATAGCAAGGCTTGTAAGGGCGGAGTTTCTAACGTTAAAGGAAAGAGAATTTGTGCTGGCTGCGCGTTCGATAGGCGCAAGCGATGCGCGAATAATTTTTAAGCACATTTTGCCTAATGCAATGTCGCCTGTCTATGTATCTTTCATTTTGGGAGTGGCAGGAGCAATACTTATGGAGTCCGGTTTAAGTTTCTTAGGTTTCGGAGTACAACCGCCGACTCCAAGCTGGGGAAACATTCTAACCGCTGGACGTGAATATATGGAAGTTGCCTGGTGGCTTATTTTTTTTCCGGGATTAGCAATACTTTTGACTTGCTTATCTTATTATATTTTGGGAGAGGGCATCAGGCAGGCGCTGGATCCGAAATTGAAAATATAATAAAGCTATCAGCCATCAGCCTTCAGCTGTCAACCGCTGAAGACTGCCCCTAAATGGCGTCCTCGAGGGGCTGACGACTGAAGGCCAATAGCTAATAAATATATGAATGAAATTCTGCTAAAAGTCGAAAATTTACACACATCTTTCTTTAGCGATTCCGGCGAAGTAAAAGCCGTAAGAGGCGTAACTCTGTCTTTGGAAGAAGGTAAAACTTTAGGGCTTGTCGGCGAAAGCGGCTGCGGTAAAACTGTAACAGCTTTATCGATTATGCAGTTACTTCCTAACAATGCAAAAATATCTCCTTCAAGCAGGATATTATATAAAGGTAAGGATTTGTTAAAACTTTCGCAGGAAGAAATGCGCCTGGTCAGAGGCCGAGAAATTGCTATGATTTTTCAGGAACCGATGACGGCGCTTAATCCTGTTTTTACGATAGGCGAGCAAATAAGAGAGGCGCTGGAATTGCACAGCAATCTCGGCAAGAAAAAGGCGATGGACGAAGTTGTAAAATTGCTTGAGCTGGTAGGCATTTCCGAAGCGCAAAAAAGAATCAAAGATTACCCGCATCAATTAAGCGGAGGAATGCGCCAGCGTGTCTTAATAGCTATGGCGCTTAGTTTAAATCCAAGCCTTTTAATCGCCGATGAGCCGACGACTGCCTTGGATGTTACAGTCCAGGCGCAGATACTTGAGCTTATAAGCAATTTACAAAATAAAAATAAAATAGCAATTATCCTGATAACGCATGATTTAGGCGTGGTTGCGGAGCGTGTTGATTTTGTTGGAGTTATGTATGCGGGGGCGATTGTTGAATATGCATCGACAAAAGATTTATTCGAGCTTCCCCTGCATCCATACACAAAAGCATTGCTTGATGCCATACCGAAAATTGGAGGTAAAGATAAAAAACTTAATACCTTGAAAGGTTCGGTGCCGCCATTAACGCAATTACCTAAGGGTTGCATATTTTACGAAAGATGCGTCAGCGCTGATTCTAAATGCATCCAGGCGCAACCGGAGCTTATCGAAGTTAGAAAAGGGCATTGGGCAGCTTGTATAAAAATATGAAGACGTTGTTAAAAGCAGAAAACATTGTAAAGAATTTTCCTGCAAAAACAGGATTTTTTGCGTCGGGTGGCTCTGTCATCCACGCTTTAAACGGTGTAAGCTTCACTGTTGAGCGGGGTGAAACCTTGGGGCTTGTCGGAGAAAGCGGCTGTGGGAAATCTACTTTGGCAAAAATAATTGCAAGGCTTATCACGCCAACAGATGGCCGGGTTTTTTTTGAAGGAGAGGACATAACGCATCTAAAACAAAACAAGTTAAAAAAAATCCGGCGCAACATCCAGTTTGTTTTCCAGGATCCCCATGCTTCCTTAAACCCGCAGATGGCGATTATTAAAACCGTAAGTGAACCTTTCATCGTGCACGGCTTACGCCGCGCTAAAGAAGCTTTTTCGGAAGCGGAACGCATTCTAAGTTTAGTCGGTATACCGAAAGAGATGGTTAGCCGCTATCCGCATGAATTTAGCACTGGCCAGCGTCAACGCATAGCAATTGCCAGGGCTTTGGCTTTAAACCCCAAATTAATTATTGCTGATGAGCCTATTGCATCTTTAGACGTTTCGATTCAAGCGCAGATATTGAATCTGTTTAAAGAGTTGAAAGAAAAATTCAACTTAACCTATATTTTTATCAGCCACGATTTAAGGGTTATCGAGTATATAAGCGATAGAGTTTTAGTTATGTATCTTGGAAAGATAATGGAAGTAGCGAAAAATAGCGATTTATACAATCATCCCATCCATCCTTACACCGAAGCTCTTCTCTCGGCAATACCGATTCCGGATCCCGCGGCTAAAAAGAAACGTATAATACTAAAAGGCGAAATTCCAGGCTTAACCAAACTCCCTTCCGGTTGTGTGTTCCATACCCGCTGCAGATATGCTGAGCCGAAATGTGTCGAAGAAATTCCCGCACTTACTGAAATAAACGGCCGCTATTTTGCTTGTCATTTTCCTTTATAATACACAAATGACCACGAATTTATTTGTGGCAATTCGTTTCTAATCGGTGGTGACTCTTGTATTATATTTAAATTGAATATTTTTAGTTTTAGCTTATAATGAAACTTCAAAAAGGGAGGTAAAAATGAGATTAGGCTCTAAAAAAATTATATATTCTACGGCAGTATTTGCATTTCTTGCCTTAATTAACTCGAATATTTTTGCGCAAACTCCAACTAAAACCAGCCAGGTTAAAGCCAGCGGGCCTAAAAAAACAATTGCAGTTGCGCGTTTTGAAAACAGTTCCGGAATTAATTCATATATAGCCATTGGCGATGATTTTGCCGCTCAACTTAGCGATGCTTTGATACAAAGCGGAAGGTTTACCGTACTAAGCCGAAAAGACTTAGGAGCCGTGCTTACGGAACAGGACCTTGCGGATAGTGGTCGTATGTCCAAATCTCTTTCAGCGCAAAAAGGAAAGATTATCCCGGCGCAAATCCTTATAACCGGAAACATTACTGAATTTGAAGAAAATACTCAAGGCGGCGGCCAGGGCTTAAGCATCCATGGTATAACTATCGGCGGCGTAAAATCTGACGCGCATGTTGCAGTGATTGTACAAATTATAGATTCAACTACCGGTGAAATCTTAGATTCGCAAAGAATAGAAGGCTTAGCAGATGCTTCTGCTTTTACCATAGGTTACAGCGGTTCTTTTAGCTTAGGAAGTTCAAGTTTTAAAAAGACGCCTCTCGGTAAAGCTGTGCAAATTGCAATAGACAGAGCGGTGGTCTATATTTCTGACAAGCTTGGTAAACTTTCCTGGCAAGGCAGAGTGGTTACACTTAAAGACGGATTAGTTTATGTAAATGCCGGTTCTGACGCAGGCATAGCGCAGGGTGAAACTTTTATTATATGCAGAAAAGGCGAGAGCTTAATAGATCCGGAAACCGGTATGGATTTAGGTACAGAAAAAACAAAAATAGGCGATATTATAATATTCGAAGTGCAGACAAAATTTTCCAAAGCAAAGATATTGAGCAGTACCGAACAAATCAAAACATCGGATTTAGTGATAAAACAGTAACTTTTAGAAGCTGTCGGTTCTCAGCTTTCAGTTGCTGGCCAGAAGGCCGTGGTTTGGCTTTTCCTTTTAGCCAAAGCCAACGACTGAAAGCTAAAACGGGAGGAATGTATGAAATTTATAATCTTTAGTATGATAGCATCTTTTTTCTTAATGGCATGTGAGCCTGTCCATAAAGCTGCTCAAGAAGTAGGTAAACCCGTCGGCGCAGCTACTAAGGCAGTTGGTGGAGTTACTGAGGGGGCCGCCGAAGGCTACAGCGACAAACAAACCGAAAATCCATACAATAGATAATAAAAAAGGCTGCGGTTAAGTTTTAGACTAAGATGAGTTTGAATTTTAGTTTTTCTTTGACCTCAACCTCAACCTAAACCTTTTTAATATGATTGCATTACACAGCCTCACAAAAAGCTACGGCACGCGCGATTTATTTAAGAATGTCTCTATAACCATAAACAGGGGAGAGAAAATTGCATTTATCGGCCCCAACGGTGCGGGTAAATCTACGCTTTTTAATATTGTGCTTGGGGTTAGCGAGGCAACTTCTGGCTCAATACAGTTCAATAAAAACCTTCGCATAGGTTTCTTGCCTCAGGAATCAAGTTTTCATTCAGAGCATACAGTACTTCAGGAAATAGTTGAGGGCGACTGCGAGATTGCGCGGCTTAAAAAAGAAAAAGAAGAACTGGAGGCAAGCAATGAAACTGCAACCAAGCATTACGGCGATATAGTGCACAGGCTCGAGGTTCTTGGTTTCTTTGAGCTTGAGTATAAAGGTAAAATAGTATTAAGCGGGCTTGGTTTTAAAGAAAGAGATTTTAACCGGCCCATAACAGCTTTAAGCGGCGGTTGGCAGATGAGGGTATTGCTTGGCAAGCTTCTTGTGTGCCATTATGATTGCCTGCTTTTGGATGAGCCTACAAACTATCTTGACTTAAATGCCGCGCTCTGGTTTAAGGATTATCTTGCAAGCTACAAAGGAACATTTGTGATGATCTCTCATGATAAAGCTTTTTTAAACGAAGTTACTAATTATTCAATTATTCTGGAAAATGGCAGGATCGCAAAGATAAAAGGCAATTATGAACAGTATCGTGCGATTCTTGACGAACAGCGAAATCATCTGATAAAACAGGCTAAAGAACAGGAACGTGTCCGCGAGCAATACCAGCGTTTTATCGACCGGTTTCACGCCCAACCTAACAAAGCTTCTCAGGTGCGGGCAAAGAAAAAAGTTTTAGAAAAAATGGAGCTTGTTGTCGTGCCGGAGGACCGCCGCGAAAGCATAAGGGGTTTTCACTTCCCGCCAACGCGCCCCAGCGGCCACCGCGTAATTGCGTTAAGTGGCGTTTCTAAGTTTTACGGCGATATACAGGTTTATAAAAATATCGATTTTGAAATTATAAAAAACGAGAAAGCAGTCCTGGCAGGTGAAAACGGCGCAGGAAAATCCACCCTGCTTAAGATACTTGCAGGTGTAATCGATATGAATGAGGGTATCCGGACTGTTGGGCACAACGTGACTACAGGTTACTTTTCACAAACGCGTATGGATGTTTTAAACTCCGATAGCACTGTCTTGGAAGAAGCTTGTTATTCAGCTAAAGAAGGCGTAACTACAGAAGCTGTGCGTACAATTCTCGGCGCTTTTTTATTTAAGGGAGATGACGTGGAAAAGAAAGTAAAGGTGCTTTCAGGCGGCGAAAAAAGCAGGTTGATACTTGCAAAATTACTTATAAATCCGCCCAATTTTCTTTTGCTTGATGAGCCGACTACGCATCTCGATGTTGACGCCGTTGATGCGCTTATTAAAGCGTTAACAGAATATGAAGGAACGATTGTATTCATAAGTCATGATATTTATTTTGTAAAATCCGTTGCGAACAACGTTTTTGAGGTAAAAGACGGCCAGATTACTAAATTTCCGGGCAACTTCGAGTATTATCATCATAAGAAGGAACAAGACAAAAATAAAACCGAAGAGAGCGGAGCGAAGCGGAGCCTCCCTGGAGGGGACCAAAGGCTAAAGGCCAAAGACCAAAAAACGTGGGATGTGGGACGCGGGACGCGGAACGAAGAAAAGAAAACAGAAAAAGAGTTAACTCCTGAAGAAATCAAGAAGCATAACGAAGTTATTTCTAATAAAATAAAAAAATTACGCAAAAAGAAAGAAAAACTCGAGCTCGAACGTTATGCAAAAGCGCGCGTTTTGGAAAACCCCCGTCACGGAGAAGATCTTATCCGTTATTATCAGGAGATAGTTGAAGGAATGGATAAAGAAATTTACGCGATTGAGGGGGAAATAAGCAGGTGGAAAGAGAAGTTTATAAATACATAAGTTTTAAAAGCTTTCAGCCTTCAGTCGTCAGCTGTCAGCAGCTGATAGCTGATACCCGAAAGCTGAGGGTTAGTAATATATGAATATTTATCTGATAATAATTCTGTCAATTATAGTAATTGAATATCTGCTTAACTTAATTGTTGAGCGGCTCAATGTAAAACACGCATCAAGCGAGTTGCCTTCTGAATTCGAAGGCTTTTATGACGCGCAAAAATATAAGCTTGCGCAATTGTATCTAAAAGAAAATACAAATTTTCACCTTACAAAAGATACAATATCGGTAATTATCACTTTGACTTTTGTGTTAGCGGGCGGTTTTAACTTTATCGATAATATCGCAAGAAGCTTTAACCAGGGCCCTATTATAACGGGTTTGATATTTACGGGAATCCTTGGGGCCGCCCTGCAGCTTTTAAGCATTCCTTTTTCCGCGTATCATACTTTTGTGATAGAGACAAAATACGGTTTTAACAAAACTACTTTTAAAACTTTTATTT
>JALOBR010000004.1 GCA_023228195.1 Candidatus Omnitrophota bacterium | reverse complement strand
GGCTTTTTCCATTACAACATCAGAGTACATCATAATCAACCTGCGGTATGCATCGTATACAAAGCGTTCATTTTTTGTCAGCTTAATTAAGGCAGGAATAGTTTTTTCGGTAAGGCCAACGTTTAAAACCGTTTCCATCATTCCCGGCATTGATTTTCTTGCCCCGGAACGTACAGATACAAGCAATGGGTTGGTTTGGCTTCCAAACTGTTTACCCATTATCGTCTCTACTCTTTTTAAGGCTTTTTCTACATCTTCTTTAAGCCCTTTAGGATAAGTGCGTTTGTTTTCGTAGTAGTATGTACAAATTTCCGTTGTCAGGGTAAAACCCGGAGGTACTGGTAAGCGTAAATCTTTGTGGCCGGCCATTTCTGCAAGGTTTGCACCTTTGCCGCCTAAAAGATTTTTCATGCTTTCATTTCCGTCTGCTTTCCCTCCGCCAAAAAAATAAACGTACTTCTTCGCCATGGTGTTGCCTCCTTTTAGTTTCTATTTCACTTTAGCTTCGATATATTCTAAAATTTTTTCAACGCTTATTCGTTCCTGTTTCATTGTGTCCCTGTCTCTGATTGTTACTTTGTTATCGGTGAGGCTCTCGACATCGACGGTTATGCACAAAGGCGTGCCTATCTCGTCTTGTCGACGATATAATTTTCCTATCGCGCCGGTATCATCGTAAGTGGCAGGGAATTTAACTTTTATATCATAAAAAATTTTTTTTGCAAGTTCAACCAATTCCGGTTTATTTTTTAAAAGAGGAAAAACCGCAGCGCAGTTAGCAGCGAGGTTTGGTTTAAGCTTAAGCACTACTCTTGTTTTTCCATTTACTTCTTCTTCGTGGTAAGCGTCAGAAATTACGGCAAAAAATGTCCTGTCTACCCCTGCGGAAGGCTCTATAACATAGGGAATAAATTTTTCCCTTGTTGCTTCGTTAAAATAGTTGTGGTCTTTTTTGCTTACGCGCGCGTGTTCGGTTAAATCGAAATTGCCTCTGTTTGCAATGCCTTCGAGTTCGCTCCAGCCGAAGGGAAAGTTATATTCGATATCTGTGCAGCTTTTAGCATAGTGCGCGAGTTCGTCTTTTTCGTGTTCGCGCAGCCTTAAGTTCTCCTTCCTGATACCAAGTTTGGAAGTATAAAAATCAAACCGTTCATTGACCCAGTATTCGTAAGCACGAGCTGCGTCTTCGGGTTTTACGAAATATTCTATTTCCATCTGCTCAAATTCTTTCATTCTAAAAATAAAACTTCCGGTTGTAACTTCGTTTCTGAATGCTTTTCCTATTTGAGCAATGCCAAAGGGAAGTTTTTTGTGAGTTGAATTCAATACGTTTATGAAGTTAGTAAATATTCCCTGAGCGGTTTCCGGCCTTAGGTACCCGAAATTTGGCTCATCTTCGGTTGCGCTTACGTTTGTTTTGAGCATCAGGTTAAACTTACGGGGTTTGTGTTTACTGCTGTCTATCTCGCTGCTGCATTCCGTACAGCGATATAGGTTTTCACTTATTTTTTCAAGTTTATCTATGCGAAATCTTTTCTTGCATTTAGGGCAATCAACTAACGAGTCAGTGAACCCCTCTAAATGCCCGGAAGCCTTAAAGACATCTTCATGCATTATTATGCTGCTATCTAAGCCCAGGATGTCTTCTTTCTTCTCTACGTAGGTATCCCACCAGATATCTTTAATGCGTTTTTTAAGCCTGGCGCCTAAAGGTCCATAATCCCAGATGCTTGAAAGCCCGCCGTATATTTCCGAGCCTCCAAAAACAAAGCTGCGCCTTCTGCACAGAGACACTATTTTTGATAATCTATCTTCAGCCATATATACTGGAGCCCCAAGTGTACCTTGGGGCGATGCCCGCTCCTTTATTTATCCATGGGCGAGCCTTGAGCGGCCCATGGAATTTTGGCAAAGGGATTAAAATATAAGAGAATCAACGTAATTACCTTTATCCATGAGTTATCTATTATACAACAAAAAAGTATTTTTTTAAGAAAAATTTTAAAGATATTATTGCTATTGATGATGAATTTTGTCAGTCTGTTTTAGGCATTTTTCCGGTTCTTTTGAAGAAATGCGGAGAATCTCCCCATTGGCTATACCCTATTTTCTCACCTATTGATTGGATGCGCTCGTCAAGACAGGACTGGCAAAGTGAAGCATTTTCATCAAGACAAGGTTTTCCTTCATAAAGCCGATAAAAGTTGCGGTATTTAACAGGAGTGATGTTTGGCATGATAATATTTGCCCCGGCTTTTAAGCCTTCTTCACGACCCCGGGCATCCAGGGCCTGCAAAGCAGTTGTAGATGCGATATTTATGTCTTTAAGGTGCAATCTTGCTAACGCTATCATTTTAAGCCCAAGCAGAAAATTTTTTTGCGGATCGAAAGTAACGCTTTTTGCGAGCGGTGTATCATTATGAACTATATAGGGCCCCATACCAATCATATCTATATCATGTTTTTCAAAAAATAAGATATCGTTAGCCAAATCATCGTTGGTCTGGTATGGTAGGCCTATCATAACGCCTGTACCTACTTGATACCCGATATCGCGCAAGACATCAAGGCAGTTAAGTCTTTTGTCGTAACTGTGATCATCGGGATGAAGGTGTTCGTATAGTTTTTTATTTGAGGTTTCTATTCTTAGCAGGTAACGGTGCGCGCCGGCAGAATGCCAACGTTTAAATATATCTGCTGCTTGTTCTCCCAAAGATAAAGTTATGCCTAGACGGTTGTTGGTTCTTTGTTTTATGGTTTCAATAAGCTGTTCGATAAAACTAACAAATTCTTCATCGGTGCGTTCCCCTGATTGCAGGACTATTGAACCATAGCCGCTTTTATCGGCGAACAATGCAGCTTCGATGATTTCATCCTGCGTCATTGAAAAACGCTTAAGACTGACATTGCTTTTACGTATCCCGCAATAAAAACAATCCTTAGTACAAAGGTTACTGAATTCTATAATCCCGCGGAAATAAACTTTATTGCCGGTATATTCAAGTTTTGTTTCGTAGGCGCTTTGGAATATAGAATCAATGAATCCGAAATCATCGGTTTCAAGGATTTGAAGCATCTCTTTTTTTTCCATAATCAAAAATATAAATCTCTTTCTCCGGATTTCGTCTTTTCGTATTGTTCCATCAGTCGCGAATAAAATTCAGGGAGTTTGTTTTTAACCTCGTTTAATTCCTTCTCAATTACACGTTCACCTGCTTTTTTAGTTTCCGGAGAAGCAAAATCATCAAGCCATTCCCGGAAAGTCAGTATGGCGTTCAGCTTACAGAAAACTCCTTCCTGTCCCGTCTTAAGCAGATTCATTATGCATTCGCCGGTACGGCCACAACGATACCCGGCAGTACAAAACGAAGTTATATATCCTAACTCGGCATATTCACGTATGGTTTCATCGAGAGAACGTGTGTCGCCGAGGATAAATTGTTGTCTGTTTCCTTTTTGTTTTTGCATGCCTTCTGCATAACCACCGATACCGATACAACTTGATGCATCGGTTTGTGTGCAACCGAACGTAAATGCATTGCGTCGCATTTGGGCAGATTCTCTCGCGGTTATAATCATACCGGTATGAGGAATGCTCAAGCGGATAGCTACCATTAAACGTTTAAAATTATCGTCGTTAACCAGATATGGTGACTTAACGGCATACGGCGCATTGTCTGCCGGTTCCATGCGCGGGAATGAAATGGTGTGAGGGCCTATACCGAATCTCGTTTCTAATTCCCTGGAATGCGCAACTAAACCCATTACTTCAAACCGCCAGTCATACAGGCCGAATAAACTGCCTATCCCAACATCATCTATCCCTGCTTCAAACGCCCGGTGCATTGCGTATAAGCGCCAGGCATAATTTCCTTTAATTGTTCCTTTTGGATGTAACTTTCTGTAGGTTTCATGATGATAAGTCTCCTGAAAAACCTGATAGGTGCCTATCCCGGCATCGCGCAATTTTCGCAATTCCTCAACCTGCATCGGCGCAGCATTTACATTCACTCGGCGAATCTGTCCGAATCCTTTTCGCGTTTTTACTTTCACGTCATAAATATTTTTTAGAGAATCGACCATATAATCTATGCCGGTTTTAGGATGTTCGCCATAAACAACGATTAAACGTTTGTGGCCGATTTGACCGGCAAGGATTTCTACCTCTCTGCGGATTTCTTCCATCGATAGAACTCTGCGGTTTGCCGATTCATTATCTTTTTTAAACCCGCAATATAAGCAATTGTTTATACATTCATTTCCCAGGTAAAGCGGGGCAAAAGTAACTATACGGTTGTCATAAACTTTAAGTTTAACTTTAAGAGCTGCTTCACGCATTTCTTCCAGAATATCTTTATCGCTGACATTTAAAAGCGCTGCCGTTTCATCCAGGGTGAGCGTTTCAATGGTCATGGACTTCGAGAGAATATCGTGTATGCGTTTTTTGTCGGGATTTTTATTGTTTTCTAATGTCCGGATAATCAAATCGTCATCAATGAAATCTTTTCCGCTAGCCGATAAATATTTATTTATTTCCTCAGGTTTAATCCTTTTATTGTGCCATTCTTGAAGTTTATTCGTTCGCATGCTCATTATTTATCCTTTTTTTAAAATCCTCCATTTCCTGTTCATATGCATCTAACGCAGCAGGAAACGGAGAAAGCGACCTTTTTAATACACCCTGCAAAAAAGATATACAAACACCGTAGTTCGTTATGGCAACGCCTTGTTTCTTCGCAAGATTTATCCTGTAAAGCATCTCTCTACGGTTAATCATGCAGCCTCCGCAATGAACAATCAGACTGTATTCTTTAAGGTTATCCGGATAATCTTTACCGGAGTATACGTCTATCTCAATATCATGACCCAGATATTGCCTGAGCCAGCGCGGTATTTTAACGCGGCCGATATCATCTTCTATGGCGTGATGGCTGCAACTTTCAGCTATGAGAATCTTATCTTCCGGCTTAAGTCTGTCAATAACGCAAGCCCCTTTTACCGATTCGATTAAATCCCCTTTATACCTTGAAAAAAGAATTGAAAAAGTAGTGCATTTTACATCAGGCGGAGTGTCTGCTACCATTTTCATTACAACCTGCGAATCGCAAACAGCCAAAGCAGGTTTTTCTTTTAAAAGTGATAACGCGTGGCTGTATTCGCGTTCTTTCACGACAAGAGCCATGGAATCAGAATCCAAAGCATCTCTTATTGTCTGAACCTGGGGCAAAATCAGCCTTCCTTTAGGGGCCTGTAGGTCAATGGGTATGACTAATACTACCATTCTACCGGCCGGCACAAGGTCACCCACTAAAGGCGGCGGATTCAGAAAATCATCCGGGCATAATTTTATTAAATAATTTTTAAGTTCGTCAATATATTCGTTTCTTTTTTTAAAAAATACACTTGAAACCAAAATGCACCCTTGAACTCTTGAAGATACTCCATCGACGAAATCTTTTTGAGGTAAAGAAATATCAATTTTATTTATAACGGCGATAACCGGAATATTTTCTTCCTTAGCTTTCAAAAGAACTTCTTCTTCAAATTTTCCCCATATCCCCGGTTCTGTGAGCAGACAGATAATATCCGCCCTGTTGAATATTTTGCTTGTTTTCTCTATTCTTTTTCCTGCCAACTCAGAGGTATCGTCAAGCCCCGCGGTATCAAGAAACACTACAGGCCCTATCGGAAGAAGTTCCATGGCTTTTTCAACCACATCAGTAGTAGTTCCTGCCACAGGGCTTGTTATGGCAACGTCTTGCCCGGCAATCATATTCAAAAAGCTGGATTTTCCGGTATTAGTCCTGCCGAATACGCCGATGTGCAGCCTTAAAGATTTAGGTGCTTTTTTCATTATCTCTATACCCTAATGACATAAGGTTGCTTGGAGATAATATTTCTTCAACTTTTTTGTCTCCAAGTTTTCTTTTTAAAAAAACTTTTATGCTGATTTTTTCATCTTTGAGCTCGTAAAATTCCTTAAGAATGTTTTCGCAGGCTTCATATCCTATGTATGGTAAAAAAGCTGTTACGATCGTTGGATTATTTTCAAAATAATTCATACAAATCTGGCTGTCGACGCGTATAGCTTTTACATGAGAAGTAAGCATTTTATCTACATTGCTAAGAAGCTCTATTGCTTCAAGTATACTTAAGGAAAGCAGCGGCATAAATTCGTTTATCTGCAAGGTTGCACGCGATGCTGCTTCAGACACCAGGTTGCAATCACTATCTGAACGTAAAGCAGCCTGGATAGCTGCTTCAAGAATTACGGGATTTACTTTTCCTGGCATTATGGAAGAACCGGCCTGCACGATATCTAATTTTATTTCTCCTAATAAATTTAACATTCTTAAGTCATTGCATATTTTAATTATATTTGCGGCATGCGCCTTCAAAATTCCGGCCACTTCAACAAAGTTATCGCTATTGGCAGTCTGATCTACGGCATTTTCTCCTCTCGTTAAACCAAAACCGGTTAATTCGCGAAGTTTTTCTATGACGAGGAATATATAGCTTTTTGGGGCAGTTAACCCTGTGCCAATAGCTGTTCCACCAATATTAACCTGCCGTATTCGTTCTTCACACTTAAAAACTCTCCACCTGTCCCTCGCGATCGCTTCGGAAAAAGCTGAAAATTCCGCACCAAGCGTCATCGGAACTGCATCCTGCATTTCAGTGCGCCCTATCTTTACGGTATCGGAAAATTCTTTTTCTTTCCCCTGGAAAGAACCCTGTAGCCCTTCTATGTTCCTACTTAAATTTTTGAGACCGTCAAGTACGGCCACCTTAACCGCAGTTGGATAAACATCATTTGTGGATTGATGCATATTAACGTCATCAAGCGGATGGACAACGGAATAATCCCCCTCTTTAGAACCGGCCATCTTTATCGCAAGATTCGCTATAACTTCATTCATGTTCATATTCATTGAAGTTCCTGCACCACCTTGAAAAGGGTCAAGCGGGAACCAGTCGTTGTGTTTACCTTCAATTATTTCATCACATGCTTTAATAATCACTTCAGCTTTTTGTTTTTTTAATTTTCCTGTTTCAAGATTAGCCATACAACATGCCTTTTTAACAATAGCCAACGATTTAATGAGCGCGGGGCTTATCTTGCACGAGGATAATTTAAAATTGTTAAGCGCTCTTTGTGTATGTATTCCCCATAAATTTTCACTTCGTATTTGCATCTGCCCCAGAGAATCTTTTTCCGTTCTATTCATAGTCACCTCTTTCTAAACACGAACAATCACAAATTACACACGAATATAATTTTTTAAACTTAGCTATGGCCCCGTTAGCTATATAAGAATATTATTCGTGTTCATTTGTGTTTAACCTGTGTGTATTCGTGTCCACCTATTTGTCTTTGCTTAATGCCGACTTAACAGATACCCCGTTTAGCTTACCCAGTTTCCCGGTTAGCGCGCCTACTTCATCGGTTGTTGCATCAACTATTAAGGCAATTACGCTGCAATTCTTCTCTTTATACGGCAAACCCATCCTCGCGGAAATAATTTCTCCGTAAGTAGAAAGTATTTCATTTATTTTCGGTGCGTTTTCTTTCCGGTTTTCAACTATAATCCCCACAAAACCCAACCGCTTTTCCATAAACACCCTCCATAAAAATAAAAATCCAGCCAAACCGATAACTCTGCGGTAAGGCTGGATCGCTTTTTAACCTTTTTGTCCTTGGCTTTAGATTGGTTTGATTCGAAGACTCCATTCCTTGCCGCAGAGTTTAATTTTAACGAAATTATTTTTTATATAATGGCCTTGGCTTATAGTGCGTATGCAAAAACTTTTCCGATACTTCACCTAGCGGCTTTCCTAAGAATTCCTTATAAAGCCTTTTCACATAAGGATTCTGATGGCTGCATCTTATCTTTTTATCAGAATCATCCTGGTATATTGCTTTGGCACGTTTTAACCTGAGCTCATCTGTAACCATATACGGTTGTCCGCCGCCACCGATACATCCACCGGGACAAGCCATAACTTCTATAAAATGATAAGGTATTTCCTCGTTGTTATCCTTCGCTTGTCTTACCTTATTTAAAATATATTCAACATTTCCTAAACCATGGGCAACGGCAATTTTGATTTTTTTACCGCTGATATCGATTTCTGTTTCTTTTATTCCTTTTATGCCGCGTACACTTTCAAATTCAACATTTTTTAGTTCTTTTCCGGTTACAAGATAATGCGCAGTCCTTATTGCCGCCTCCATTACGCCACCGGTGGCACCAAAAATAACTCCCGCACCGGCATATTCTCCCAATATGCTATCGCTTTCTTCTTCGGGAAGGCTCTCAAAATCTATTCCTGCCTGTTTAATCATCCTGGATAATTCTCGAGTGCATAATACCGCATCGATATCTTGATGACCCGAAGCGAACATTTCTTCATTCCTGGTAATCTCATATTTTTTCGAAGTGCAAGGCATGATAGAAGTCATGAATATATTAGCGGGATCAATTTTATTTTTTTGGGCATAGTAAGTTTTCGACAATACGCCTAAGATTTCATGTGGGGATTTGCAAGAAGAGAAATGGTCAATCATATCAGTATAAAACTTCTCCATGAAATCAACCCACGAAGGGCAACAACTCGTGATTAAAGGAAGCGGGCGATTCCCCTTAAGTAGTCGTTGCTCAAATTCACTTGCTTCCTCCATGATTGTAACATCAGCGGCAAAAGAAGTATCAAAAACAGCCTGGAATCCCAATCGCCTTAAAAGCGCATAAAGCTTTTTAGTGAAGTTTTTCCCCGTGTAGCCGAATGCTTCTCCTATAGAAACTCTTACTGCTGGAGCAATCTGGACTACGCAGTATTTACTCGGATCCTGCAAAGCCTTCCAAACTGGCAAGGTGCTATCCTGCTCAACAAATGCTCCGGTAGGACAATGAGCTGCGCATTGTCCGCATTTTACACATGGAGAATCAGCGAGTTGGATATCTCCCGCCGGAGAAATGCGCGTTTTGATGCCTCTTTCCAAAAACGAAAGCGCCCATACATCTTGATTCTCCTGGCAAACGTGAACGCAACGTCCGCAAAGAATGCATTTTTTAGGGTCAAGATCAACGGCTTTTGTAGATTGGTCTATCGGCAATTCCCGTAAAAATTGGGAGAAAGATTCTTCTTTAATGCCAAAATCAGCAGTTAGCCTTTGTAGCTCGCAATCATTATTTCTGGCACATTTAAGACAATCATTGGGATGATTAGAAAGTATGAGTTCGATTACTGTACGTCTGATTTCAACTATCTCAGGATCATGAGTTATAATTTCCATGCCTTCTTCAACCGGCGTACAACACGCCCTGGCCATTTTGCTGGCACCTTTAATTTTGACTATGCAAATCCCGCAAGCTGCCGAAGACGGTAAATCAGGATGCTTACAAAGAGTTGGTATTTTTATCTGTACCTTCTTAGCAGCATCCAAAATAGTTGTACCTTCCTCTACTCTTAACAATATACCGTTTATTTTCGCTTGAACCGTTTTTTTAGTCATAGTTATTTTTTATATATCGCTTTAAATTTACATACTTCAAAACATCTGCCGCATTTTATGCATTTTTCCTGAATTATTGAATATCCTTTTTCTTTGTCTCCAGAAATAGCATTAACCGGACAATTAGTAGAACATAAACCGCAACGCTTACATTTATCTTCTATCACTTTGTAGGTTATCAAATGGTTGCATTTTCCGGCCGGGCATCTTTTGTTAACGATATGTTCTATATATTCATTTTCAAAATATTTCAAGGTTGAAAGAACCGGATTAGAGGCGGTCTGCCCTAGCCCGCATAAGGAAGCCTTTTGCATGGCGTAGGATATTCTTTTTAAGTGGATTAAATCATTAAGTTCCCCCCTGCCTTCGGTTATTTTTTTCAAATAATTTAACATTTGAAAGCCACCGATACGGCAAGGTGCGCATTTTCCACAAGATTCATCAACGCAAAAACCTAGATAGAATTTAGGAATATCGACCATACAATCATCTTCATCCATAACAATCATTCCGCCAGAACCCATAATCGAACCTAACTTCTGTAAGTTTTCATAATCCACCGGTGTATCTAATAATTCTTGCGGAATTACTCCTCCGGAAGGCCCGCCTGTCTGTATCGCTTTTATCGGGCCGCCTGATAAAGTTCCTCCACATAAATCAACTACGATTTCACGTAACGTTGCTCCCATAGCGATTTCAACCAAACCGGAGTTCTTAACCTTACCGGTAACCGCAAACACTTTTGTTCCTTTTGAAGTTTCTGTTCCAATCTGCGCGAACCACTTTCCACCCTTGGATATAAGCTGCGGTATATTCGCCAACGTTTCAACGTTATTAATGACGGTGGGTTTACCCCATAAACCTTTTATCGAAGGATATGGCGGACGTGGATGCGGGGTTCCTCTCCTGCCTTCAATAGAAGATATCAACGCAGTTTCTTCTCCACACACAAAAGCACCTGCCCCCAATCTTATTTCCGCATCTAGACAAAAAGAACTTCCCAGTATATTTTTACCCAAAAGCCCATAGTCGTAGGCTGCTTTAATCGCCTTTTCGATTCTCTCAACTGCAAGAGGATATTCTGCCCGAACATAAAAATACGCCCTTGAAGCCCCAACAGCAAAAGCTGCCACAATCAATCCTTCTAAAACTGAATGCGGATCACCCTCTAATATGCTTCTATCCATATATGCTCCGGGATCACCTTCGTCAGCATTGCAAATTACAAATTTCTGTTCAGAACTTACTTTACAAGCAAAATTCCACTTAAGCCATGTCGGATAGCCTGCACCGCCCCTGCCTCTTATGGCGCCTGTTTTAACCTCTTCGATAACCTTCTCCGCTCCTAATTCAAATATAGCCCTCTTTAAACCGAGATAACCTCCACAGGCAATATATTCATTTATATTTTCTGGATCAATTTTTCCACAATTACGTAACGCCAATTTTTCCTGCTTTACTTTCGGTTTATATACTAAATCTTTAATGGCTTCTTTATTCTCACACAAAGAATTAGCTATCCTTTCCAAATCTCTATCCTGAACATTAGCATAAGTTATTCTGTCGGGCAGAACCTTAATAACCAACCCTTTATCATATAAACCGACATCAGCAACCCTTACTACCTGTATTCTTGAATGCTGATCATTCTGACGTAGATGGTCGAGAAACTGTGTGTATGCCTGACGGGTTTTATCTTCCCTTCTTAAATCCGTATCCTTGATTAAAACTGTTTTTTCGTACATAAAATACCTTTTAAGGGTTAAGTTAAAGAATCGTAGATATAGTCATTGACAAGCATTTTGGCGATGACATGCTTTTCAATGATTTTAGTGGCAACTTCTTTGTTGACTTTTCCGTAAGTTACAGCGGGAAGACCTTCCACGCTCACCTCAACTAATGGCTCGGCATAGCAATTCCCCTGACAGCCACACTTTTTAACTTCAATTTGTAAATTTCTCTTTTTCACTTCCTCTAAAAGGAAATCAAAAATCTCTCCTGCTCCGGCAGCAATGCCGCAAGTGCTCATACCGACCTTAATCCAATTCGAAGATTTCTCATGGTTAGACTTACTTATTTTTTCTAATTCATCCGGAGTTAACTTCGCCATATTATTCCTCTTTAATATATTTAGACAGTATGTCGGCAATCTCACTCTTTTTGACCTTACCGTACACCTTGTTGTCAATCATTAAAACAGGGGCTAAACCACAGCACCCCAAACATCTCACCACGTCAAGATAAAATAATCCATCTTTGGTAGTCTGGCCTTCCTGGACTCCTAATATATTTTTCATTTCTTCTAAAATTAAGCTCGCACCCCTTAAATAACAGGCAGTCCCCATGCAAATTCTTATAAGATGTTTTCCCGGGGGAGACAACTTAAAGAAGTTATAGAAAGTTATTACTTCATATATCCTGGCCAAAGGGATATCCAGCATTTTTGATAATTCCAACGATAATTCCCTGGGAACGTAGCCATGATGATTCTGGATTTCATGCAAAATCATAATGAGGTTACCATCTTTCCCCTTCCACTCTTCGACCAGTTTTATTAATTCAGGATTCATCTTTTTATGTTCCATAGAATAAAAATCTTAGCAGCATTAAAAAAAAATGCAAGAAATATCTCTTTAGAGCGGCTCCTGACGTCTTGAATAATGAGTATGTAAAAGATGATGAGATTTTTCTCCCAGGGGTTTATCTAAAAACTCTTTGTATAAAGCATTAACCGCGGGATTTTGATGAGATTTTCTTAAGGGTTTATTCCTGTCTTCCTGATAAATCGTTTCCATTCTTTTTGGCTTTGCTTCTCCGTCTGCGCTAAATGGTTGCCCGCCGCCGCCCAAACAACCTCCGGGACAAGTCATAATTTCTATAAATGCGTATGGAGACTTATTGTCCCCGACATCTTTAAGCAATTTACGCGCGTTGCTTAAGCCGTTGGCGACGGCAACTTTAAGCTTAAGCCCCTGGATATCAACCTCGCAGACTTTTATTCCGTCCAGACCCCTTAAAGCATTAAACTCTAATTTTTCCAATTCTTTTCCCGTAAGCACTTCATGTACCGTTCTTATCGCCGCCTCCATTACGCCGCCGGTTGCGCCGAAAATAACCGCAGCGCCGGTAGATATTCCGAGAGGTTCATCAAAATCCTCTCCATTTAGATTACTAAAATTAATCCCTGCTTCTCTTATCATTCGCGCCGCTTCGCGTGTAGTTAAAACGTAATCTACATCATAGAATTCATCTTCTTTTTTTAAGTTTAAATCTTTTTGCCAGTATTTAAAAGCGTCTTTCATTTCCGGACGTTTTGCTTCAAATTTTTTGGCCGTGCAAGGCATAATTGAAACAACAATTATCTTTCTTGGGTCAATATTATATTTTTTAGCATAATAAGTTTTGGCAATTGCACCAAACATTTGCTGCGGAGATTTACACGTGGAAATATGCGGCAATATGCCGGGGAAAAAATGTTCGGCAAATTTTATCCACCCCGGGGAACAGGAAGTTATCATGGGGAGAACCCCTTTGTTTTTTATCCGCGAAATCAGCTCATAACCTTCCTCCATAATCGTAAGATCAGCGGAAAATTGGGTATCGAATACTTTAGAAAAACCTAACTTACGCAGGGCTTGCGCCAATTTAGCAGTCACTAAGCTTCCGGCCGGCATCGCGAATTCTTCTCCAATTGCTGCCCTTACTGCCGGAGCCACTTCAACAACTACGAATTTATCCGGATCAAACAAAGCCTTCCAGACTTCTTCGGTTTCATTCTGCTCTGTAAGTGCCCCCGTTGGACAAACTAAAAGGCATTGCCCGCAGTTAACGCAAACGCTGCTTGCCAATCCTTGATCGAAAAAAGTAGTCACCTTAGAAGCTTTGCCTCTTCCGGAAAAATCAATTGCCTGAACGCTCTGAATTGACGAACAAACAGAAACGCATCTGCCGCATAAAATACATTTATTCGGATCGCGTATGATGGAAACGGATGTTTTATCGATAGGGAACTCAGTTTTTGAGGTTTTTGGAAACCTGACTTCTCTTATGCCCATATCAAACGCAATTTTTCTTAATTCGCAAGTTTCGCTTCTATCACAAGAAAGACATTCTTTAGGGTGCCCGGCTAAAAGCAATTCTAGGTTTATCCTGCGGGCGTTTCTCACTCTCTCAGTATTTGTATAAATTTCCATTCCATTATTTATTGGGGTAACGCAAGAACGCATCAGCGCCTTCGCACCCGTAACTTCAACTAAACATATCGAGCACGCAGCCTCCTTGCTTAAGCCTTTCAGATAACAAAGAGTCGGTATATCAATTCCCACATTTCGACACGCATCTAAGATAGCCAAGCCCGGTTCAACTTGGTAACTTTTTCCGTCAATCTTTACAGACAATTTGCTTTCTTTCATTTTCTAAACCTCTTTAATATCGCACCGCAAGCATCGCTTTGCTTCAAAAATAGCCTGGTCGAGCGAAAGCCCTAAAGAAATTTCTTTAAAATTATTCTTACGCCTGCTTACCTCTATTTTCTTACCTACTTGCATTTTGGATGTTTTTGCATCTAATGGGACTTTATGGCTATAATCAAATTTTTTAAAAAGCTTGTCGAACCTGGCCTCTTTCATCAGTGCCTTATCTATAATTTGAGCCACTTTTTTACCGTTTGCCATTGCTTCTACGGCGGTTGAAGGCCCTATTGTTAAATCCCCGCCGGCGTAAACACTATCGAGGTTGGTTTTCAGCAAAGCTTGCTCCACTTTAACTCTCCCATCACCTGTAACCTCTATACCGCATTCCTTTATGAAGGAGGAATCAACCCTCTCGCCAATCGCCAGTATAACCGTATCGCAATCAATATTAAAACATTCTCCGGTTGCAAACGGTTTCCTTCTTCCGGAAAGATCATATTCTCCTAATCCCATTCTCTCTACGGTCAAAGCGCACACCTTTTTATTTGAATTTCCCAAGATTTTTTTTGGAGCGGCTAAAAATATAAATTTAACACCTTCTAATTTTGCTTGTTTAATTTCATCCCTGTTTGCCGGCATATCCTCCTCAAGCCTGCGATACACGACAGTTACCTCGCTTCCAAAGCGTAAAGCTGTCCTTGCGGCATCAATGGCAACGTTTCCTGCTCCGATAACGGAAATTTTTTTACCGATACCGGTTGGTTTTCTATTTGCTACTTCCTCCAGGAATGTCGTACCTTGCATTGTCCCTCTAAAATCTTCCCCGGATATATTCAAAGGAGTGTTCTTATACGCTCCGGTAGCTAAAAATACGGCATCGTATTCTTTAATTTTTTTCTTCAATTCGTGCGAACCGATTCTTTTACCGTATAGGATTTTAACTCCAAATTTTTTTATAAAAGAAATTTCTTTGTCTAAAACTGTTTTCGGCAGGCGGTATTCAGGAATCCCGTAGCGTAAAACTCCACCGGCTTTTTTGTTCGCTTCATATATAACGACCTCATGGCCTAAACGGCTTAAATAGAAGCCAGCCGTTAAACCGCTTGGCCCTGCGCCGATTATCGCAATCCTTTTACCGGTTTTTGGAAATTTCTCTTTGATTAAAGAGCGAATAACTTTTTCTTCCTTTTTGCCTTTATAAATAGTATCTGCTATGTATCTATGAATTTCGCCTTGTGAGACAGGATAATCCAGGTCTTCCCGTCGACAGCGCATTTTGCAATGAAAATGGCAAATCCTGCCACTTGATGCAGGAAAAGGATTATCACGGATTACGCACTCAAAAGCCTCTAAAATTTTATCTTCTTTTAATAATTCCAGGAACCCAGAAATATTCATGTGTAAAGGACAGCTGTTTTCGCAAGGTGAGATAAAAAGCGTGGAGCAAACACCGCCATCGCATCGTTTTTCTTTTATGTGCTCTTCATATTCTCCGCTAAAATATTTTAACGTAGTCAAAACCGGATTCGGCCCGGTTTGCCCCAAACCGCACAACGCCGTATCTTTTATCACGAAAGCTAATTGCGAAAGATTTTCTATTTCTTCATCATTAGCTTTTCCTTCCGTAATTTTAGTAAGTATATTCAGGCTTTGCGTTAGCCCTTCTCGGCAAGGAGTGCATTTCCCGCAGGATTCCGAAGTGGTAAATTCGGTAAAATATCTCGCGACATCTACCATGCAATTATCATCATCCATTACGACCATTCCGCCGGAACCCATTATTGCGCCAAGCGAAGCTAAGGTTTCATAGTCAATCGGGGTGTTAAATAAAGTGGTAGGGATGCAACCACCGGAAGGTCCGCCACTCTGCAACGCTTTAACCCTTTTATTGGTACCTGTACCTCCGCCGATATTATAAATAAGCGTTTGCAATAAGGAGCCTAAAGGAAGTTCTACTAATCCTGTATTTTTTATCTTCCCGACAAGAGAAAACACTTTTGTTCCTGCGCTTTTTTCTGTACCGGTCTGAATAAACCATTTGGCACCTTTAGTGATAATAACCGGGATATTGCACCAGGTTTCTACATTATTTATATTTGTAGGCAGCCCCCGATAGCCTTTTTGCGCAGGAAATGGTGGACGTGGCGAAGGCCGGCCCGAATTTCCCTCAAGAGAAGAAATAAGGGCTGTTTCTTCTCCGCAAACAAAAGCACCTGCCCCTTCAACTAAAGTTATATCAAAAGTGAAGCCACTATTTAAAATATTTTTTCCCAGCAACCCAAGCTTTCTTGCTTGTGAAATAGCATTTTTAATTCTCTCTACTGCCAGAGGATATTCGGCGCGTACATAAATAATTCCGGAAGATGCCCCCATGGCATACGCGCCGATAAGCATGCCTTCCAAAAGCATGTGAGGATCGCTTTCGCTTTCGTTCCGGTTCATGTATGCGCCAGGGTCGCCTTCATCCGCATTACAGATAATAACCTTAGGGTTATTTTTTTCTTTACGCATTAATTCCCACTTTATGCCCGTAGGAAATCCCGCTCCGCCACGGCCTCTTAATTTCGATTTTTTTACTTCTTCTATTACCTCGTCAGGCTTAAGATCTGTTAATGCCCTTAAGAGCCCCTGATAGCCTCCTACAGCGATATATTCTTCTATATCTTCGGGGTTGATCAAGCCACAATCACGTAAAACTATCTTTTTCTGAAATTTAAAAAACGGGATGTCGTCCCATGAAGGAATTGACGTAAATCCTGTACCGTAGTTTATTTTTCCGGTTATATGATCCCAGGATTCAATTTTGCATAAGGCTTTCTTAGGATTAATTACGTTTTTAGAAATTTCTTTGACGATAGAAGGAACATCTTTTGTTGAAATATTTTTTAGAATAACCAGCGGTTTTTGGGGAATATATACATTAACCAAAGGCTCCTGTGCACAGAATCCGAAGCATCCTGTTTTAGCGAGCAAAAAGGGTATTTTTTTTCTGGAAATATTTTTCTTGAAGGCATCAAAAACATCCTGAGCTCCGTTGCCTATGCCGCAGGTTCCCATTCCAACCGCAATCCTACCGGTTTCAGGGGTTAGTTTTTTAAGGCCTTTTTGCTGGATTTTTTTTAAATCATCTAGGCTATGAATTTTCATTTTTTTCTTTTTTTGATAATTGGGTCAATGATTTTATGCAATTTTTCCGGATTCATCCGGCTGTAAATATTTCCGTCTATCTCAACCACCGGAGCAAGCGCACACTGGCCGAAACAAGCCACGGTTTTTAATGTAAATTTTTTATCATTTGTGGTGAGAGATGTTTGTTGCCCCTCTGCCGGTTCGTTAAAGCCGAAATATTTTATTAAAAAATCCAGAAGATTTCTTGAGCCACGCGTATGGCAGGCAGTGCCCCGGCAAACCACAATAGAATGTTTTCCCTGCGGTTTAAGATTAAAAAATGTATAAAACGTTACAATATTATAGATTTTTGATACAGGGGTTTTAGTCTTTTTGGCTATATATTCCAGGGTTTTGTGGTTAAGGCATTTGTGCGGATCAAGTTTCTGCGTTTCTTCGATTACTCTCAGAAGCATGCCGGGAGTATTTTTGTATTTTATGATAATTTTGTCTAATTCCGTCATTGTTTTAATATCTTGTTTCTTTTGCATGAAATTAAATAATTGGTTTTACTACATTTTTTTGTGCTGCCGATTAATTGCTTGCAAAATACGTGAGAATTTCCAGCACGTGTGATAGATCAACATTTTCTACTTTAATATCATCCGGCACATTGAGCCTAACCGGAGCAAAATTCATGATGCATTCTATGCCGGCCTTAACCAGTGAATCGGCGACAGTTTGCGCCTGTTCGGACGGCGTAGTGATTATAGCTATCGAAATTTTCTTTTCCTGAATACTTTTTGACAAATTGTCTATCGATTCTATTTCTATGCTTTCTACAACTTTTCCTATTTTTTTCGGGTTTGCATCAAACGCCGCAGCTATATATAATCCGTCTTTTTTAAACCCGCTATACATCATGAGCGCAGAACCGAGCCTTCCAATACCGACTATACATATATTCCATTGTTTATCTTTGCCGAGAATTTTCTCTAAACTTTTACTAAGCTCGCCCGTATCGTAGCCTGCACCGCTTATTCCGAAACTGCCGAAACACCCCAGGTCTTTCCTTACCTGGACATCGCTTAAATTAAGCCTGTCACCTATCTCTGAAGACGATATGGTTTTAATGCCTAGTTCTGATAGTTTCTTCACTTCCCTAAGATAAGCAAAGAGACGTGAAATAGTTCCTTCAGGTGTTTTTTTCTTATTCATATGCGGTCATTCGTGCTTTTAGTTACAGATATCGTTCTTTCTTTCACGAACAAATTATGCTATCATTTTATAGGATTGTGTCAAGGAAAAATATAATATTTCTCGCGGGAAGCTAGTTTGCGTTCAAGACAATTATATCTTGCGGAGTGTTGGCGATGATTTCGTAGCTACCATTGTAGCGGCGTATTTTTCCGCTTACTTCAATGGTTTTTCCGGTATAAAAACGAGATAAGTTTATGTCCCTTTCGGAAAAATATTTATATGAATTTTCAAATATTACGACTTTGAATATTTTTCCATTGGTAACAGCCAAGTTTAAAAGGGTGCATTTTTTGGTCCGTCGGCTCCCCTTCACGGTTCCCCTGACCGTTCTTATCTGGTTTACATATAAATAGCTTTCTTCGGCATTTATGGTTTCGTAGGCCCCCCACAACCCCTTTTTTTCTTTACGGGCTTTTTGCTGGGCCGTAAAGAAAGTGTCGGAAAACTTTATATTCGGCGGATGAGTATAGATAACGGCAAGTCCCTGTTTTAAAAGCTCGTTATTTACGAATGTACCGTCTTCCAAGAAGCAATATCCCAGCAATCTTTTGTATTTATCTGTTTTTTCGACATCAAATTCTATCTTTACTGTTTTGCCAAGGACGAGTTTTTCGTTTAGTTTCTTTGCTTCTATGGCAAAAGGTTGAGGCTGGTACATGAAATTTCCGCCCTGTTTTATCCGTGTTTCGGGAGTATCAATGCCGATATAACGCAAGGTTTTTCCATCCGCAAGTTTTACGGTATCGCCATCAATTACATGTGTTACTTTGATGTGCGAATAATCGTAGTTCTGGCTACAGGAGCAAAATAAAATTAACGTTAAAAAAAATCTTTTAATCACTCTAAATCCTGTACTATTTTGACGAAGATTTTCTGCGCAGTTTGCGGTTTGGGAAGAAGATACTTGCGGGCTGAAATTTTTAGTTTTTGCATTGATGATGTTACCATGTTGATTTTTACGGTTACATCGTTGTCGTAGACTTTTGCTTGGATAAGGCCCTTAGATTCATCCGCGCTTGATATTTCCGCTTTCATCGTTTCCAGCTTATCCATGGTTACATCCCAGAGCGTGCGGTAATCACATTTAATTTCACCTATTGCGGAGTCGTTGCTTAAAGTATATCCGGCCACGACGCCTGTTCCGATAAGAACCGGAACACAGGCAGACAACAATAGCATGCAAAAAATACCTATAGTTGGATAAAATATTAGCCGCACAATTTGTTTTTTGGAATAATTTTTTTGTCGTAGGTCCATCTTAAAAAGTCTTAGAGAGAATTTTCAGTAAACGATTTAACAAGAAACAGTATATCAGAGTGAATTATTCTTTGCAAGAGCCTTTCCGTAAGATTTAACAAAAACCATCAGAATGGTTGTCTTGTGGCTATTTATTTGTTGATTGGATGATCCAGAGTTGTTTTTTAATCTGCAGGTATAACAATGCCATAGGCTTTAAGGGAAGCCTTAAGCTCGGTTAGGCCCACAAAATTTATACATTTAATATCAAAACGCCTTGCCTCTTCTATAAATTCTTTCCTGTCGTCAATGTAAAAAATGTTTTCGTAATTGCATCCGCTTTTTTCTTTCAACGCTTCATAAATCCGTTTTTCCGGCTTTATCGATTTTACTTTATACGATAATATGAGCCCGTTAAATACTGAGAATACTTCGGGATAATTATTTTGGAGATAGTCAAAATGCAATTCGTTTATGTTTGATATCAAATATATAGGGTAAAACCCGCTTATTTTTTTAACGAAAGCAGCGACTTCTCTATTTAATGAAAAGATATTACACCAGGCATCCGTAAATTGCCAGTAGCTTAACGAACAGTTAAAAGCATTACAGAATTTTTTATAAAATTCATGCGCGCCCATAAGTCCTTTTTCAAAGTCCTGCGCAAAATTATTATAGAATAATTCATGAATTATTCTATGGGTAGGTATTTTTATATCCGATTTTATTTTTTTTAAGGCGATAGCATAATCGAAGTCGAACAAAACCTTTCCAAGATCAAATGCGAAACATTTCATGGCATTATCCATTTATGCTTTATTTACGGGATTTTTCCAGAATTTGTTTTTGTATGTTCAGGGCTTTTTCTATGTCTTCTGCGGTTACAAAGCCGCACTCACGAAGTATCTCTCCAAGTATTATTCCTCTCTTCCAATGAAGGGCAAGGGCTTCCTCCAGTTGCACTTCGGTTATTTTGCGCTGTTCAATTAATATCTGGCCTATCGGCTTATATGAGGTTGCAAAAAAGTCCTCTTTTTTATAAACGAGCAGGTCTTCTTTGTCTTTTGCGGAAGTTCGTCTGTCTGCCATAAACTTGCTTCCCGGAACGGTCTTTAGGTATCTTTTTACCTCAGCCACTCTTTCGTTGACTTCTACTATGTTTTTAAATTCTTTTGGTTTATTTTTATTTACTACAGCTATCGTTACGCTCATAAGGGGCATTTTTCTTATTTGTTTTGAACGGTTATGTGCGATTATGAAGTTTTGTTCCTTGTCTTTTCTAGAGTAGTGATAAGGCATGAGGTTATCAAACATAAATATAAAATAACGGCAAATTTCTTTGTGTTTATCGGGAGTTGTGATAAAAACAAAATCATCACCGCCAATGTGCCCCATAAAGTCCTCAGCATTTCCGAATTTTTTGATTACACTGTAAAGTATGTAGGCAGTCTGCATAAGGGCTTTATCGCCTTTTATGTAGCCGTAAACATCGTTAAAGGATTTAAAATTATCGATGTCTATATGGGCAAATGAAAAGGGAATATCTTTTTCTATTCTTTCTTTTACGATATCTTCGATGAGCCGTGCACCCGGAAGACCGGTTAAAGGGCTTGAGTAAAAACTATACTGGGAGCGTTTTATAGCTATTTCTATGCGGGTTCTTAAATCCAGCGGGTCAGGAGGTTTTATCAAATAATCATCAACACCTTGTTTTAAGGTAAGCAGCTGCTCTCTTAATTGGCCTTTATTTATTAGAGTAATTATCGGTATAAGGGCAGTGATAAAATCTTCCTTAAGAAGCCGGCATATTTCAAGATGTGATTTGGTTGCGGAGTGGACATCTATTACTATTGCGTCAGGAGATATTTTTTTGATTGCGTTTATATTGTCTATCTTTAGTTCGTGTATAAAAACTTCGTATCCCCATCCGTCAAAGCAGAAATGAAGAATATCTCGCAAGTGTTTATCGGAAGATATAATTAAAATCCGTTTAACTTTTTTCATCTTTTAAATATATTATAACAGGTTTTTCTGTGCTGTATTAGATTTTCTATTGCAAATCTTATCCTAATATTTTTAAAACCAAAGTAAATACTTCTTCCGGGGTAATTGATTTTAGACACATAAAATCGTAAACACAATTATGCGCCAGGCATTTTTTGCAGGAATTTTCTTTATGTATATAAAATGATTTTTCGCCAAGCGGCCTCCAGCGCACAGGTGAAAGTCCGGGGTCGTTTCTTCCGAATATAGAAATCAGAGGGCAATTTAAGCTCGCCGCAACATGTACGGGCCCTGAATCATTTGATATAAATAGGTTTGAGCGCTTAAGGAGCGCGCCTATATCCGAAATGCTTAAAATTCCTCTTAGATCTATTACTCCTTTCTCCCCCACCAGTCTATCGGCGAATTTCTTTTCGTCTTGCGCGCTTATTACAATTACTTTTAAGTTTGTTTTCTCATTTGCCAGCTTTACCAGCTTTATGAAGTAATCTTCCGGCCAGCGTTTTGACGGGCATGACGCAGAAGGGTGAATTACCATGAGTGAGTTATCTTTTATTCCATGCATTGAAAGTAAATTATTTATCTTTTTTTCCGATTCAGTTTTTATCGTAAAACAAATGTGTTTCTCCGTTATTGGGATTCCCGCGGCTCTTAGAACGTCCAAAGTATATTCGGTTTCGTGTTTTTTCCCTTCATGTTTTCTATCTTCTATCGGTTGCGTTAATAGCCAGCCCATTTTCCGGTTTAACCCGATACGCTCTGGGATACCGGCGAAGAATGCAATTATGTTTGAACGATTATTAGGATTTAAAATAAAAACAGTATCAAATTTCCTTTTGCGTAAGGCAAAGCAAAATTTTATTGAAGCCAAAATACTTTTGTGTTCCTTAGCCTTATCGTAGATAATAATTTCATCAAGATAGGGATTGTCCTCTACTATTTCTTTTGTGTACGGCCGGCAGAGAAAAGCAATATGACTATTCGGATAGAACTTACGCAGGCTTGCTATTACCGGTGTAGACAAAATTACATCTCCCAGTCTGTCGGTGCGCATTATCAATATTCTCTTACGTGTTTGTTTCATGGCCATTCAGTATGTTATTTATTGCCTCAAGCACGCGCTTTGGGTTTATTTCCATGCATTCATGGTTAAACCGGCAATGCGGATTTTCACAAGGCACACAAGCGAGGTCGTTTCTTTTTATTACGGTATATTTTTTCGACCAGGGGCCGTATTTAAAAACGCTGGTTTGCCCGAACATGGCTATTATTGGTATATCGAGGTAGCTTGCTATGTGCATTATGCTTGAATCTACGCATACAAGTAAGCGCGCACAATTATTGAGAAGATAAAAAACTTCATGGATTTTTGTTTTTCCGACAAGGTCATTTACGCCGGGAATAGACAAAATATCTTTATAGAATTGTCTGTCGGTTTCCTGCCCTAATATCGTAACAGGAAAATGTTTGGTAAGATTTATTACAAGCTCTTTAAGCAGATTGTATGGGTAGCGCTTTTGAAGCGCGTTAGACGCGCAAGCAACGAATATGGATTGTTTTGGTTGCGTCAATTTCCACTTTTTTACTTCGTCTTCTGTGAGTAGGAATTGTGCAATTGTTTTTGTTTTACATGGCGTGATATTTTTTATCAGGTGAAGATACCTGTCTTTTGCGGGCAAGTTTTTAGTAAATCTCCTAAAAAATGGAGTTCGTTTCGTTCCTGTGAATAAAGGCAAAAGCGAATTTTTGAAATCTACAATAAGGTCGTATTTATGGCGCAAGGAAAGGGAAAATTTAAATTTTTTCCGGGCCTCCCAGCGCTTATCGAAAAGAAGCGTTTCGTTGTTATAAGAGTAGCGCGAAAAAAGTTCTTGTGTTTGTTTTGAACAAATTAAAGTTAATTTTGCCTGAGGATAGTTAGAATGGAGACGGTCGAGAGCCGGAAGCGTCAGAATGGTGTCTCCGATATTGCTTGGCAGGTTTACTATTATTTTTTTAAACATTTTTCAGAAGCTCTTTGGCTTTTTGATAGGTATCCTCTACTGTTATGTTTTTCATGCAAAGATTATTCTGACAGCCGGTGTCATAGCAAGGTATTTCGCACCGTATGGATTTTTTTAAAATTTGTACTCGTTTTCCGCGCGGCGCACTAAGTTCTGGTGATGTTGGCCCGAATAATACAAGAGTGTTAACTCCAAGTGAGGCAGATAAATGCGCCGGTCCAGAATCGTTGGATATGAATAAATCAACATTCCTTATTATTGCTGCAAGCTCTTTTATGCTTGTTTTTGCGCAGAAATTATAAGGCTTTTCTTTCATCCGGTTAGTAACTGCGCCAACTACATCTGCGTCAATTTTGGCACCGACAAAAAGAATGCAACAGTTTAATTCCCGTATCAGCTTATCAGAAAGTATTGCGAAGTTTTCCTGTGGCCATCTCTTAAGCAGCCAGTTTGCCGAAGGGTTCATTCCTACAAGATAAGTGTGTTTTTGGCGTAGATGAGTTATTTCGGTTTTATATTTTTCCTGTATTTGCTGTGGGACATACACTTCAGGTAATTTATCGGCGGTAGCTATTCCGGTTTTTTCAAACAGATATAAATAATAATCCTGTTTATGTATATTTTTTGCAGGAGGTTTAATCGTTTTATTTACTATAAAGATATTCTTAAACCGCTTGTAACCGATTCTTGTCTTTATCCCGGCGAGAAAACATATCAAAGCGCGGGTAAACGAACGGTGTATAAGAAAAACTGTATCAAACTTTTTTTCCCGCAATTGTTTTATAAAACGGAGTTTCTGCGAAAAACTTTTATGTTCCTTCTTCTCATTAAAAATTATTACTTCATCAATATAGGGGTTGTCGGAGAATACATCCTTTACCCGGTCAGGTGCCATTACGGCAACGGATGAAAGAGGAAATTTTTCTTTTATCGCTTTAAAGGCAGGCGTAGTCATTATTGCATCGCCCAACCAGTTTACGTTTACTACAAGAATTCGGTTCATGATTTTACTGGCTAATATGGTTTCTTTACTTTTTTAAACACATTATAAAAGCCGCTTAGTTTTGACCATAGGCTAAACTTGGTATCGCGATTGGTCGCTTTTATCCTGCGTAAAGAAAATCTGTTAAGTTTTCTGGAGAACCCTCTGTTTGTTGCGCAAGCGCAAAGATATCCGGAATTCTCGACTTCTTTTATGGCCCTTTTGTCGTATGCGCCTCCCGGATAAGCTATTGCGTCTATTTTAGTTTTAAACTTTCGTTCAAGAACGCTTTTGGAATCGGAAATTTCTTTTTTGAGCTCATCATCTGAAATTTTAGAAAGGTCGGGGTGCGTTAACGTATGTGAGCCTATAGTTATTTTTGTTCCAGATAAATTTGAGCGTATATCCCCTTCAGAAAGGAATCCCGGTTTTCCGATACGGTCAACAATTAAGAACAGGGTCGCCGGAAAATCAAATTCTTTTAATATCTTTAGGGCATCTAGATTATCTTTATAGCCGTCATCGATTGTCAGTACGACTAAATTTCTCGGTATTGGTTTTTTATATTTAAGCAACCTGCAATAATCGTTTAGGGATATCACTTTGTAGCCTTTTTCTTTTATGAATTTCATTTGTTTGTAAAAATTTGCATTTGACACTACCGCGAAGTCTTTGAGCCGGGATTGGTCGAATGAATGGTACATAAGTATCGGGGTAGTGTAATTTATGTATAGGTATGCATAGAATGCAAAAGCGATAGCTAAAACTACAGCTAAGATTATCCTTACGCAAAATGCTTTCGATTTATTTTTCCCGGTTTTTAATTTTCTGTTATGCGCCTGAAATTTCATATGACCTCTTGGTACACTTTTTCTGTGTTTAACGCCATGTTTTCCATTGAGAAAATCTGCGCATCTTCTTTTGCTTTTTTTACGATTCTTTCACATAGTGTTTTATCAAACATAAGTTGCTCTATCGCTTGTTTTAGACAGAAACCTTCATATTTATCAAAAAGTAAACCATTTTCCCCGTTTTTTATTATTTCAGAAATAGCGCCTCCGTTAAATCCGATTACCGGCACTTCCTTCAAGAATGCTTCTACGATGACGTAGCCAAATCCCTCTCTCTTTGAAGGAACGATTAATATATCCGGAATATCAAGAAAATCCTTAGCTTCCATGTTAAAGAATTTTGTTTTATCTCCAATGTCGGTTAATTTGATAAACGTTTTTAGCTCTTCTTCGAGTTTTCCTTTGCCTGATATTGCAAGGTAGACATTATTGTATTTGTCCGAGAGAAGCTTAAACGCTTCAATTGCCAGAAAATGCCCTTTTTCCTCGGAAATCCTGCCTAAGATGCCTATGACAAAATCTTTTTCTTTAAATCCGTAATCTATTTTTGTTTTTTCACGCCGGCCAAATTCTTCGCGGCAAATCCCATTAAAAACAATCCTTATTTTTCCTTCCGGAATATTTAGGTCTTTCGATAAGTGCGCTTTTACGTTTTCGCTGATTGCGATAGTCCGTAATCCTTCAAATTTTAGTTGTTTTCTGGCGCGGTTTTTGCGGTAGAATCCATGAAAGGTGGTGACGTATGGAACTCGCGTGAATTTATACAAAAGAAACCCTAAAAACTGGGTAACCCGGCTGCTGGAATGAATAACCTCTATTCTTTCTTTTTTTATGAATTTAGCCAGGATAAAAAAAGAAATAAATATTTTTATGCTTAATATGGATTTTGTTTTTATCGGTATGGTTTTATAAGGAATACCTTCTTTTTCCAGCTTCTCAAGCCACTCCCCTTTTGGCGCGCATGAAACCCACACTTCGTGCCCATCTTTCTTAAGGCCTTTAGCGAGCGTAAGTATGTAGCGGGAAATACCACCGGCATTTAAGTGGGTTGAGAGAAGCAGTATCCTCATCTTTTACCTATTTTTAAGATTTTTCTAATGTGGTTATTTCTTTGATTTGCGAGAACACTTCTTGTGCAGATATTTTTTCCATACACAAATTTATCTTGTCAAGCTTACACTTAGGATTGTAACAAAAAGAACAAAGAAGTTCTTTGCATATTATATAAAGATTTTTACTTTTTACGGTATGACGGCTCGGGTCTGTCGGGCCGAAGAGGCCGATTGTAGGTACATTTAGCGCCTGCGCCAGATGAAGTGTGGCTGTGTCGGGAGTAACAAAAACTTGTAGTTTCTTGATTATTGACGGCAAATCCTGCAGGTTTGTTTTGCCGCATAAATTAAAAGACGCTCTTATTGTGGTTGATTCTATCTCCGTAACGGTTGTTTTGCTGTCAGAATCTCCCAGTAGAACGATTTTATATGCGGGTAGATTTTTATTTATGAGTTCAATAAGCGATTTTATGTGATTTACCGGCCAGTTTTTGGTAAGCCAGCGCTTTGAAGCGGAGATATTTATCCCGATTAAGTTCTTTTCGCTTCCAAAAATTTTTTCTGAAACATCTGTTTTTATATCCCAAAAAGTTAATTTCTTTTCTTTGATGCGAATGCCGATAAGTTCCAGAATTTTTTCCTGGGAGGAAAGCGGATCAAGGTTGCGGATGTATCTTATGTGTTTTGTAAGCAGTACTCCCCATTTACGCAAATAGCCGAATGAATATTGAGGAAAGGTTAAAAAAGAAATCAAGTGAGATGCGCGGTTATTTTGCAGGTCTATAATATAGTCAAAAGAATGTCTACGTAAATCCTTAGCGATTGATAAAATGTTTTTCAGGCGCTTGTAATCATTTTCCAGCGTTATTATTTCATCGACATAAGGGCAGCCGTAAAGGATGGAGGCATACTTTTTAAGGACGAGTACGCTGACCTTTCCTTCTGGAAAATTTTCTTTTAGGGCTTTAAATGACGGTATTGCAAGGATGATGTCTCCGAGGGAAGAAGTTTTAATTGCTAAAATACGTTTTAGGCTCAAGGCTTGTTTGTAGACTTGAGCTGTTTCTTTAAGGGATTTTTCCATTGAGTACATTTTCTCGATTTTTTCTCTGCCTTTTTGAGCAATTGTATCGGCCAAGGTTGTATCATCTGTTAGCCTCAATATGGCTCTGGCTATTGCTTCGCTATTTTTTGGTTCAACCATTATGCCGTTTATTTCGTTTTCGATTATTTCGGACACTCCTCCGACTTCTGTCGCAATTATCGGTATACCGCAGGCTGATGCTTCAAGCACTGCTCTTGGAAAGGCTTCGTCTATTACGGACGAAGATACCGCTATTTTTGCTTCGCTAAGCACGTTTTCAATGTCTTGCCTGAATCCAGAAAATTCCACGTTATGACTTAAGGAAAAACGGTTAACCAGCGTTTTTAAGTGCTGGAAATAATCCATTTTTGTTTGATCCGGAGCGCCTACTATCTTAAGTTTTAAATAAGGATTTTGACGTATGACTTTCTTAAAGCCTTCTATCAGGTATTCGTAACCTTTAGAAGGCGATATCCTTCCTATGCTTACAATGGTATTGCTTTGTTTTCGCTTGCTGCTTTCAGTAAATTTGAATTTATTTAAGTTAACCCAGCGGTTAATAATAACGATTTTTTCTTCCGGCACAAAGAATTTCTCTTTCATATGCCGCGCGACAGCTCGCGATGGGCAAATTACAAATTTCCCCCATCCCATGACTTCGCTGGACCATTTGTTTTTGTAAATTCCATGAATTGTGGTAACAAAGCAAGCATTTTTTCCTCTGGAAGCAAAGAAACTTAGCCATCCGGGAACTCTTGAGCGTGCATGTATAATGTTTATTTTTTCTTTATTTATTATTTTTTTCAGTTTAGGGATAAGAAACAAAGAAAAAAGTGATTTTTTATATACGGAAAGTTCATAATGGGTGATGCCATCTTTTTCCAGCTCTTTTATTAGCCGTCCGCCCCCACTTATGACAATATTTTCTATGTCAGCGTCTAAACCTGCGGCTTGCGTTTTTTTGAAATAAGTAGCCAGGTCAAGGACTCCGCGTTCAACTCCGCCAACCTCCATACGTGGTAAAATTTGCATTATGCGCATGAGATTCTTTCTCCTCTAGTGAGTTAATTAGAATAATTTTCTAATTGCTTCTTTTATAACAGTTTTATTGTTTTCGAAAATAGATGAAGTTATTGGCTTAATGCCATCTATATTATATGGTTTATCTGAAAAAAATACATCTTTTTCTAGCGATTGCAGGAAAACTTTATGTTTATCTACGTATTGTTCGAGAAGTACGCAGACGCAGGGTTTTTTTAACGCTAATACTTCAGAGATCATGGAGATGCTTTCGCTGCTTACAAAAACCATTTCTGAAAGGTTTACGAATCCTTCAAATACAAAATCATGATTTTCTCTGCTTGGGATTACGATTGCTTCAGAGTTTTTGAAACTACGAAGTTCTTTTTCAATTAATTCCTCTATTTCTTTTTGTGTCCTGCGGGATGCGCTTATGAGTAATTTAAAATTATTTTTAGATGAAAACTTTTTTAGTTCGCGGAGAAATAATTGTAAATTTTCAAAATATGTTTTTTTGTCGGACAGATATCCTCCGGCAAAGAATGAAATCTTTTTGCTGGAATCTAATTTAAAAAAATTCCTACAATTCTTTGTTTTTTCATCAACGCCTTCCGGATAAGAAAGCGCGCCTTTAATTATAACGGCATTATTTGCGTCTATGCGATCATGTGAAGGAATTACGCTTAAATCAAATTTCCTAAGAGGTGTATTCGGGCGTAGTATTACAACTGATTTTGCTCCTAAGGTTCCTGCAATTATCCGGTTTAGGTAAGCCACCCCGCTTCCGGTAGAAATTACTATATCAGCGTACGCTTCTTTTACTTTTTTAAGTGTTCCTTTGTCAAGCGCTTGGGCTAGGCAGCTGCCGCAGCCAAGGCAATGTTTTCCCGCAAAAAAAGCGCAAATTTCAGAAATAAATCTTGTGGTTTTACCGGTTGGTTTGATTTCTATAACCTGGCTTCGCACTATGGGGTGGTCTTCTTTTAAAATAGATAAGAATGCCTGGGATTGTTTTAGGTGTCCGGCTTTTCCGTCGCTAAGTATTAATATGTCTATATCCTTTTTTCGTTTGAACCTTTTATAGAACCAAAGATATTCCCAGGGATGCGTCTCAAGATGCTTTTCGTATATTTTATTAAGTTTAGACAAGATTGCGTATTCATCCAAATTAACAGGGTCTATCGGTTTCCCTATTTCAATTACATGCGAAAACCCTTTTTTCCTGTAACCAAAACACGGATATATTTTTTTGTTCAGCTTTTTTGCAAGATATACTGCCCCTTTTGGCGTCGGCACAGAGTGCGAAAAAAAGTCTACGATTAAAGCGTTGTCTTCTGCGCCATGGTCGATAACCATGCCGACAAGAAAGCCATCGTAAATGGCCTTTATGGCTTTTTTTAACGTGAAACAGACCCCGAGTGAATATTTTTCTCTTAATTCGCTTAAAAACTTATCGAAGTTTTTTTGTTTTTGTTCTTTCGCAAACATCTTGTACTTTAACTCTTTTGCAATAAAGAAATTATAGAGTTCCCAGCTGCCTTCGTGTATTGCAACTAAAACCCCGCCGTCGCTCTCTATATTTTCTTTTCCCCGAAGTTCAACATGACGGTATAGCTTTGTGGCTATTAGGCTTTCGATGAGGCCTAATCCGAAATTACGATAGGTACGCGCAGCTATAGCTTTAATCTCCCGGTTCGTTTTATGCGGAAATACCGACTTTATGTTTTTAAAAGCAATTTCCCATTTTTTCCTGTTTAAGGATAGAATAAAACCTATTAATTCCCCCAGCAGTAAACACAAACCTAACGGCAATTTTTCCAGAGTTTTTTGTATGAGCTTGGCTAAATAGTACATATTTACTTTAGTCTGTTTCGCAAGTCTTCCAGGAATTTTTTTTCTTCCGATATCCCCATCTCTATATCGAAAATATAAAAATTTATCTTTGAATCTATCGCCGGCAGGTGATATTTATCTTTTCCGGTGATAAGGACATCCCGTATGCCTTCCTTAATGAGATTTTCCTGCAAAGAGCTAAATTCCCCGATAGTTAAGTTGTGATGATCGGGATAAGTTATCTTTTTGCAAATTTTTATTCCGGTCTCTTCTAACTTATTAAAAAATCCCTGAGGATAGCCTATTCCTGTGACCGCGGCAACTTTTTTTTCTTTTATCACTTCCAAATCAATTTGGTTATTGTTTGTATCCGTAATTTTTTTAAACTTGTATTCTGATGTGTATATGGATAGCTGCTTAAAGCGCAATTGCAGCCTGCTTGTCAGACCATCGATGGATTTAATTTCTTTTTTGTGGTTGATTATTAGAATGTCGGCGCGCTTAAGGGCGCTTAGTGGTTCTCGGAATGGCCCGGCAGGAAGCAGCCGTATTTTCATCTTTAATTCGCGTGCAGCCATAACCAGAATGTTTACATCGCGGAATAGTTTGCGGTATTGGAACCCATCATCCAGGATAAATAAATCGAATTTATCCGAAAGTTTCTTTGTGAGCCCAACTCGGTTTATTGATGTAAAAACTTTCATATTCTTTTCTTTAAACATTTTTTCCTCGTCAGAGCCATAGCCTCGTCGTAAAACCGCAACTTTCAATCCAGACGCAAGTTTTTGATAAAGAAAGAATGAAAGTGTGGTTTTGCCGCTTCCGCCCCAGGAAATATTCCCGATGCTTATCAGCTTGCCATGGCATTTATATGTTTTAAATAAATCTTTATTATAAAGAAAATTTCTGCAAGTTACAATGGCACCATAAACTACCGAAAGTAAAAAAAGAAAAAAATAAATAATTTTCTCAATTGTGTCCTTCCTATCTTTTTCGAGAAAATTTACGTATCGCTCTTTTAGTTTACGCATTGTAATATTATTTTTAAATTTTCATCCAAGCTTTTGCGTTCTTCTTCAAACACTTTAGCGCAATTAAGAGAAAGTTCTTTTCGTAAGGAGCTGTTATCTATCAGTTGAAGTAGTTTTTCTTTAAATTCTTCTTGATCTTTTATCTGCATTCCCGCTTTATTTTTGAGTATTATTTCTTTTATATCCTGAAAATTTTCCATGTTTGGTCCGAATAGCGTAGGTTTTAAAAAAAATATCGGTTCAAGTATATTGTGCCCGCCGTAATTAGAGAGGCTTCCTCCGACAAAAGAAATATCCGAAAAACTATAAAGATACAACAGTTCGCCCATGGTATCCAGGAGGAAAATATTGTTGTTCTGTTGAATTGTCCCGCTTACAGTGCTTAATTTTATAGGGTTGAAACCGTACGATTTGATAATTTTTTCTATTGCCGGTATTCTTTCAGGATGCCTTGGCGCGATAACCAAAGAAACATTTTTCTTTAAAGCGCTTAGCTCTTTATATGCGATAGCCAAGCTTTCTTCTTCCGGATAGTGTGTGCTGCCGGCCACAATTAAACATGAATTCTCCCGTTTTAACAAATTCAGATATTTTTTCCGAAAATAACTCAGTTGATTTTCGTTAATATCCAGGCTTTCGAATTTCATGTTTCCGCTTACTATCGTCGTCTGTGGGTTTGCGCCAAGATAAATGAATCTGTCCCTATAAGATTCATTTTGTGTTCCAATGTAGCTGCATTTTTCTAAAGTTTTACGCATAAACGGACGTATTATTTTATAACGCGCAAATGCCCTGTCGGATATCCTGGCATTTACTATTACAATAGGGATATTTTTCCTTTTAAGCCGGTAAAAAAGATTTGGCCATAGTTCTGTCTCTGCTGCTATAAATATTTTAGGACGGAATTCTTTGATTATCTTGTTTATGACAAAAGATATATCGAACGGAAAGAAAAATATTTTAGCAAATTTAGCGTATTTTTTTCTGGCCAGCGAATTAGCGCTAAGGGTTGTGGTTGTGATTATTATTTCATAATTGAAAAGCTCATGCATCCTTTTGGCTAATTTTTCTATTAAATTTAATTCACCGACGCTTACAACGTGAATCCATATAGTGTTCTGCTGCCCTAAATCCGAACGGCCGATAAGTGCCATTTTTTGTTTAAGGGCGGATAGATTAATTTTTTTCCTTCGGATATAAAAAGGCAGGTAGATGCTTAATCCTACGATGAACACTATGTCGTAAATTAGAAAAAATAAATATTCCATAATTTTATGCTCTGGGGTGTGCCTTATCGTAAACCTTTTTTAGGGTATCTATGGTTAAGTGAGTATAAACCTGCGTGGTGGCTATGCTGGAATGACCCAGTAATTCCTGAACGCTTCGTAAATCCGCCCCTCTGTTTAAAAGGTGCGTTGCGAATGAATGCCGGAAGGTGTGCGGTGAAACCCTCAAATTCGTTGCCGCCTGGCGGATGTATTTATCTACGATTAGCCGTATTCCTCTGTCGGTTAACGAGCCGCAATTTCTATTTATAAATAGCGAGGGGTTTTTGTCGCTACGTTTATCCAGATAATTTTTAATACTTAAAAGAGCGGGTTCTCCTAACGGGAGAAGCCTTTCTTTTCTTCCTTTTCCCATTACTTTTATTATTCCGCTTATTAAGTCAACGTTGCCTATTCTAAGATTAGCCAATTCAGATACTCTTGCTCCGGTAGAATAAAGAGTTTCCAGGATTGATTTATCCCGTAAGCTAAGAAGCGAGTTTTCTTTCGGCAGATTTATTATTTTTGCAACCTGCTCTTCCGTCAAAAATACCGGAAGATTCTTGTCCAGGCGGGGGTAAATAAGAGAATTCGCCGGATTGTTTTTTATCTCTTCCTCCCTGACCATAAACTTAAAAAAGCTTTTTAACGTAGATATTTTTCTTGAAACCGTGCGTTTATTCAAATTTTTTTCAGAAAGCAGCGATAAGAATTTACGTAAAATAAAATAATCGATTTCTTTTATGTCTTTGGGGTCGTGGTTTATGAGAAAGCTTTCGAATTCCTTAAGGTCAATGTGATAGTTCGTAATGGTATGGTTGGAATAGTTTTTTTCTATTGCCAGGTAGTTAAGAAATTTATCTATATAATAAGAAAAAGGAACCATCTAGTTTTTATTCAACGATATCGGTTATGCCGTCATTTTCGTCGTTGCCTTGTTTTTTTTCAGTGATTACGTCCGGGTTTTCTGCCTGTGGCAGCTGCCGGGATGTAAAGCGGCAATTTGGAAACTTCGAGCAACCGTAAAAATTCTGTCCGCGTTTATTCCTGCGTTCGATGAGCTTCCCTTCTTTGCAAAGCGGGCATGCCACCTCTGTTGTTATGCTTTCCGCATAACGGCATTGCGGAAATGTTGAGCAGCTTAAAAATCTTCCGCGTCTTGACCATTTTATAACAAGGGGGCTTTGGCACTTCGGACAAGTCTTTTCGGAGAACTCAACCTCCTTTGTAATCAGGCTGCTTGCTTTGTCTATTTTATCCTTGAAAGACGGGTAAAAGTCACTAAGTATTTTTTGCCATTCTATTTTTCCTTCTTCGACCTCATCAAGCTCTTCTTCCATTAGCGCGGTAAAGTCTTCGTTTATTATTTCAGAAAAATATTTTCCAAGCATCTCGCTTACTTTTATACCTAAGTCAGTAGGTTGAAGCGCATTGCGCTCTCTTTTTATGTAATTTCTTTTAAGAAGAGTATAAATTATCGGAGCATAGGTAGAAGGCCTGCCTATTCCTTTTTCTTCCAGCAATTTTACTAAAGAAGCGTCATTAAATCTTGGGGGCGGCTTGGTTGTGTGCTCGCAAATTTCACATTTTTCCAATACTAAACCTTGTTTGGCATTTAATTGCGGCAGTTTAATTTCATCGTCTACCCCTAATACTTTAAGGTATCCTTCGAAAACTATTCTTCTGCCTTCGGCGATGAATTCAGAAAAGTTCGAAGTAATTATTGCCTTTGTGCTTTCAGATATTGCTTCGCTCATCCGGGATGCCGTAAACCTCTTCCATATCAAATCGTAAAGTTTCGCCTCTTCCTCTGAGACATATGGCGCGACATCACGCGCCAGCCTGTGTACGCTCGTTGGTCTTATGGCTTCGTGTGCCAGCTGGGCTAATTTTTTAGTTTTATATTTATATTCTTTTTTCGTTGCATAAGCCTCTCCGAATTCTTTTATTATGAATTCCTTTGTTTCTTCCTTGGCGCGGTCGCTTACCGCAAATGAATCGGTACGCATATAGGTGATAAGTCCGACCATTGTTTCTTTTACCTGAATGCCTTCATACAATTTTTGCGCAACAATCATCGTTCGCTGTGAAGAAAACCGCAGTTTGTTAAAGGCATCCTGCTGAAGCAGTGAGGTTGTAAACGGCGACGGCGGATTGCGTTTTGATTGTTTCTTTATTATTTCTTTGACCAGGAATTGCTCATTTTTTATTTCTTCCATGCATTTAAGCGCTGCTTCTTTTGTTTCAAATATTGCTTTATTATTTTTATATTTTTCAAGTTTCGCAGAGAACGTTTCATCGCCTACCCTAAAAGTTGCGGAAACAGAATAGGTTGTTTTAGGAATGAAAGCTTTTACTTCTTTTTCCCTGTCAACGATGAATTTCAAAGCAACAGATTGAACGCGGCCGGCAGATAATCCCCTTACTATTTTTTTCCACAAAAGCGGCGAAAGGTTGTAGCCAACCACTCTGTCTAAGACGCGCCTTGCAATTTGGGAATTAACTTTATGTAAGTCAAGAGTCGAAGGGTTTGCAAAAGCTTCTTTTAGGGCTTCCTCCGTAATCTCATGGAAGGTTATTCTGCAGAATTTATTAGCTTCTTTTGCTAATTTTTCTTGTATATGCCAGCCGATAGCCTCGCCTTCCCGGTCAGGGTCAGTTGCTATGTATATTATTTCTTTTCCTTTAGCGCTTTTTTTAAGCTGCTTTATTATTTTTTCTTTGCCGGGCATGACTTTATAATGCGGAAGGAAATTATTCTCGACATCTACGGAAATTCTCTTTGGGGGTAAATCCACGACATGCCCCATAGACGAAGTAACTTCGTAGTCAGCCCCTAAAATAGCGTGAATTGTTTTAGCTTTGGTAGGAGATTCAACTATTACCAGATATTTACTCATAGTTTTGTCCTTGCGAAATAAGATGGTTTGATTTCGGAAATTACTCCGTTTAGCTGTAAATTTAATATTATCCTGTTTATGGATGATTGTGCCATTTTGCTTTTTAATATTATTTCTTCAAGGTGCGCACCGCTACTCCCGATTATATCAAAAACAATTGTTTCATCACTTTTAAGTTTTATTGTATTTTTACTTGTCTCGGTATTCTCGAATTCAATATTCAATTCTTCAAGTATATCATTGATAGAATCGACAAGTTTTGCCCCTTCTTTAATAAGAATATGCGAACCCTTGCTTACGGGTGAATCTATTTTTCCGGGTAGAGCGAATACTTCCCTGTTTTGTTCCAGGGC
>JALOBR010000064.1 GCA_023228195.1 Candidatus Omnitrophota bacterium | reverse complement strand
TAATAAATTCGGAGCAGTTTCTAATGATGAGAAAAAGGGAAGACGGATTAGCGGTTTATACAATTCTATGGGCGGATTCGGTATGCATGAAGTAATAATTGAGCACCCCAAGCACAATAATTGTATTGCCTTAATGAGTTATGAGGAAGTGGAGAATATCCTGAAAGTTTATAAGCAGCGGTATTTAGCTATTTCCGAAATGGAAGGCATAGAAAGTATAGTGATATTTAAAAATCATGGCCCTGCCGCAGGTACTTCTCTTGAACACCCGCATTCACAGCTGATTGCAACTCCTGTTGTACCTCCGCAAGTGCGTGGACGGCTTGTGCAAGCGGTAAGTTTCTTTGATCTTAACGGCCGCTGCGTATTCTGTACGATGCTTGAAAGCGAACTTAAAGAAAAAGCACGAATAGTTTTAGAAACAGATAATTTTGTCGCTTTTATGCCCTATGCTTCGTTTGCTCCTTTTACAATCTGGGTTTTCCCGCGCCGGCACAGCGCTTCTTTCGGCGATATAAACGATAAAGAAGTCAGTGATTTAGCTAAAAGCTTGAAGACTATTCTAAGCAAACTATATTATGGTCTGGATAACCCGGATTTTAACTATTCTATCCGTTCAACACCGATAGGGGAAAGAGGAATAAATTATTTTCATTGGTACTTAAGTATTATTCCCAGGCTAACCCAGCCCGCGGGGTTTGAATTGGGTTCAGGTATGTTTATTAACACGGTGCTGCCTGAACAAGCTGCGGAATTCTTGCGCCAGGAGAAACTCACCTAAAAACTATTTAAAATATCTTGACGGCTTTAGGGGGTATGGTATACTTACTACAAATACTATAAATGAAGTAAATAATATACTTAATGTAAATACATTAAGTATACAGAAAGGTTTGTTTATCATATAGGTAAAAGCCGTTATTTGTTGTATGTTTTATGCTTTGCAGCCGGGTAATTCCGAAATCGTATCTGTGGGGGGGGGTATTTAACGGTTTACGCTAAAGAGTAGAAAAATTATGCGTTTACGCCATTCGATGGGAACCTTATCTAAGGAAGGGAAGTTGATTACTTCAAAAGAGATAGCTGATAAATTTAATATCAGCTACCCTACGGTAACGCATTATACAAATATGGGTTTTTTTACGGTGGTCGGTAAAAGGGGCAATAAACGCCTTTATGATGAGGGTGAGGTGAGGAGTTGTCTTGCCAAGATAAAAGAAAAGGTGAACCAAGGTTATCCATTAAGGCTGATCCGGGATAATTTGTTTAAGGTTTAAATGAATAATAAATTTTTCTTAAACTTACCAACGCGAATCATTGTTTTTTTCTTGGTGACTTCGACAGGTTTGTTTATGCCTTGTGGCGCCTGCCGGGAGGCTAGCGAACCCTTAGCTATTTCTTCGCTTGGCGGGGCTATCGGCATCGCGTTCAAAAATAATAAAGATATCAAAATTCAGGAAACAGAACTTACGGCGGCGAATGCGAATATATTGGGCGCAAAGAGCGAATTCCTTCCGCAATTGAATTCGGCTGCTTCCTATACCCATAACGGAACAGTGCTTAACTTGGGTTCTTCTGTCTCGACAAGCACGAAAAAAGATTTAGGCGTGGTCACCGGTTACCAGAATGATAATAAGCTCGGTGTTTCGCTGGATCAGATTGTTTATAATGGCGGAGCGAATGTTGCAAATTTGAAGCAAAATCAGCTTAACTTTAAAGTAGCCGAGCAGACTTTGCGCGCTACCAAGCTTGACGTGGAATTTGAAACGAAGAGGCTTTACTATGGGCTGCTTCTTGCTAATGAGAATTTACGTATAACCCAGGAATTGGTAGACCAGGCTCAGTTGCATTATGAGAACGTAAGGGGCAAATTTGAACACGGAACAGCCTCTCGTTTTGACGTGCTTCAATCAAAGGTCCACGTTACCAAATTATTGCCCGAGCTTGTAAAAGCCAGGAATGCCGTGAAATTGACAAAAGAAGATTTAAAAAAGGTGCTCGGCCTGGACATGAAAGATACGATTGAAGTCAGGGATATGCTTAGTTATTCTCTGGTGCCGCTTAACGAAAAACAATTTTTAAAAGAAGCATATCTTAACAAACCGGAAATGATTTTAAGGTCTTTAGGTATAGATATAAATGAGTGGGGCATTAAGATGGCGCGTTCAAACGGCCTAGCGCAAATAAATGCCAGTTTAGGCTATGATTATCGTTCTAATAATGTTGGTGATATGTTTAATAGCAGGCATAGCAACTGGAACGCCGGCGTAATCGTGCGTATGCCTATATTCGACGGCTTTTCTACAAAGGCGAAAGTTGACGAAGCAAAGGCAAAATATGCGCAGGCTATTTTATCGAAAGAAAATTTAAGCGACCAGGTGGCTGTTGATGTAAAAAAATCCTGTCTTGATTTAAAGGAGGCTTTTTCAATAATAAAATCGCAGCGTGACAACATCGATGAGGCGAAAGAAGCATTAAGGATCTCGGAGGTAAGTTACGATAATGGCGTAGGGATAAATCTTGATGTCTTGGACGCGCAAGTATCTCTGGGGCAGGTTCAGCAGAACCTTGCTTCAGCAATTTATGATTATCTGATGGCCGAAGCCTCTCTTAGAAGGACTATGGGCCAAGGTTATGTTAAGGAGGTAACCGATGAAAAAAAGAGTTAAACTTATAGCCGTTATAGCCCTAATTTTGATTGTGGCTGGAGCCTTGGCTGTTTTTAAATTCAAAGACGAAAAGATGCATGAGAAGCAAATCAAGGTTTCGGGCAATATCGAAGGCGATGATGTGCGCATATCTTTCAGGGTTGACGGGCAGATTATCGAATTGCTTACCGATGAGGGTGAAGTTATCAAGAAAGGCGACACGGTTGCGCGTTTAAATACCGATGAATTAAGCAAGGTAAAAGCAAATGCCGAAGCAGCATTGAAGGCTGCGCAATATAATTATGAATTATCGAAAATTGATTACGCAAGAGCCGAGAACCTGTTAAAGGCCGGAGCGATTTCGGCGCAGAAGCGTGATACCGCTAAAACTACATTTGACGCCGACAGCGCGAACGTAGAACAGCTTAAGGCTCAATTGGAATTGGCTGATACCCGCCTTGGCTTCGCTGATTTAGCTGCGCCTTTAAACGGCTTTGTTTTAGTGAAAAGTTCGCTTGCCGGAGAAGTGGTTGCGCCGGGCACGCCGGTGTTTACCGCGATAGATTTAAACAACATCTGGGTTACTGCTTACATTAATGAAACAGATATAGGCAGAGTTAAATTAAATCAGAAGGCGTATGTAACTACCGATAGTTATCCTGATAAAAAATATTCCGGATGGGTTTCTTTTATCAATAACGAGGCAGAATTTACTCCAAAATTCATTCAGACTACCGAAGAAAGAGTTAAATACGTTTATCGCATCAAAGTAAGAGTGGATAATGCAAGCCTGGATCTTAAGCCTGGCATGCCGGCAGATGCCTATATTTTGCTGGAGTAAGATGACAGCTATTAAAAGTGTAAACCTTACCCGTAAATTCGGCGAGCTTACCGCACTGGATAATTTAAATCTGGAAATACCTGAAGGGGAAATTTTTGGCTTGGTTGGTCCTGATGGAGCAGGAAAAACTACCACGATGCGCCTTTTAACCGGCATACTTGATCCAAGCGGCGGAGAAGCCTGGGTTTATAACAAGCATACGGTAAAAGAAGCAGAAGCGCTTAAGGAGAATATTGCTTATATGTCCCAGCGTTTCGGGCTTTATGAGGAATTAAGTGTTATTGAAAATATAAATTTTTACGCTGATGTTTATGGTGTTGCTAAGGAAAAACGTGCCGAGACAATTGACCGCCTTCTTTCATTTTCCGGCTTACTCCCTTTCAAGCAGCGCTTTGCGGGAAAGCTTTCCGGGGGCATGAAGCAGAAATTGGGGCTTGCTTGCGCGCTAATACACACTCCGAGGGTGCTTTTCTTGGATGAACCAACAAACGGAGTTGACCCGGTTTCGAGGCGTGATTTCTGGAATATACTTTATGACCTTCTTAAAGAGAAGGTCACTATATTTTGTTCTACTTGTTATCTTGATGAAGCTGAGCGTTGTCGAAGGGTTGGACTTCTTCATAAAGGAAAGTTATTACGCTGTGAATCCCCGGAGGCAATAAAAAAAGAGTGTAACGTAAAAACCCTTGAACAGGCATTTATTAAAATAATCAACGAATACGAAAAACAGGTGGCAGATAATAAATAGCAGATGGCAGATAATAAATAGCAGATGGCAGATAAGGTGAGCTTAATTGCTATTTGCTCGCTCTTCGCGAGCGCAAGCGACCCGAAGGGCAATCTGCCACTCAAATAAAACTATGGACATAGCCGTAAGCGTTTCTAACCTCGAAAAAAAATTCGGGCAGTTTATTGCAGTAAATAAGATTAACTTTGAAGTTAAACAAGGGGAGATTTTTGGTTTTTTAGGCCCTAACGGTGCCGGAAAATCTACAACTATAAGAATGCTGTGCGGAATTATACCTCCTACATCCGGCACGGGGCATGTGGCCGGTTTTGATATTACCAGAGAGCAATATAAAATTAAAGAGCATATCGGATATATGTCGCAGAAATTTTCCCTTTATAACGATTTAACCGTTGAGGAAAACATTAATTTTTATAGCGGTATATATAAAATTCCTAAAAATGAAAAACAAGAAAGGTTTAAGGAAGTTATCCATGCTGCAGGCCTTGAAGGAATGGAAACGCGCCTTACCTTGACGCTTGCCGGAGGATGGAAGCAGCGCTTGGCGCTTGGCTGCGCGCTTTTACATAAGCCAAAAATTATATTTCTTGATGAGCCGACATCGGGAGTGGACCCTATAACCCGTGCTACTTTCTGGGATACGATCAAAAAAATTGCCGGTATGGGAGTTACAGTTTTTGTTACGACTCATTATATGGATGAGGCAGAAAACACAAACCGTATGGTTTTAATTTACCACGGAACAATTATTGCTATGGGCACACCTTCTGAAATGAAGACGAAGTGTATGGCCAATGAAGTGCTTGAAATAGCAGTGGCTGATTCTCAAAATTGGCTCGAGAGGATTTCGAAAATTCCCGGCGTAAAAGAAGCAGCGCTTTTCGGGGCAAATATTCATACAGTTGTATACGACAGCAGCAAGGCCAAGCCGGCGATTGAGCAATTTCTAAAGGCCGAAGGAGCGGGTACGTTTCAGGTGAATAAAATTCTTCCTTCTTTGGAGGATGTATTTGTTTCGTTAATAGAAAATTATGATAAGACAGAGAATAAGAAGAATTAAGGCAATAGCCTGGAAAGAATTTATCCAGATTAAACGCGACCCGAGGTCTTTGTCTCTTGCCCTCGGAATTCCTATATTTTTGCTTTTAATCTTCGGCTACGGCCTTAGCCTTGACATCGATAACGTAACAACGGTTGTCTGGAACCAGGATGCCTCATCGCAGGTCAGCCGTGATTTTCTGCTTAATTTTAAAAACTCTAAATATTTTAAAATAGTTTCCTATACGGATAATTACCGTGACATAGAACGAATGATAAATAACGGGGACGCGCTGTTAGCATTGATTGTTCCGAAAGATTTTTCTCATTACGTTGAATCAGGGAAAACCGCCCCCTTACAATTGATTGCTGACGGAAGCGATGCTAATACCGCGACTATCGCTATCGGCTATGTGCGTTCCGTTGTTTCTAACTATAATATTGAACTTTTAACCGAAACATTTAACAAAAAAGGGTTAACTTTTATTAAATCTTTAGATGTCCGGCCAAGAGTTTGGTTTAATGAAGGGCTTGTCAGCACCTGGTTTATAACCCCCGGAGTTATTGCCATGATAATTATGGTTATTTCAGCATTGCTTACCTCTCTGACTGTCGCCCGGGAATGGGAGAGAGGCACGATGGAGCAGCTGATTTCTACACCGGTCAAAGCACCGGAGCTCGTTGTCGGTAAATTCATTCCTTATTTTTTAATTGCTTTTTTTGACCTTTTGGTGGGTTTGATTGTGGCAAAGTTTTTATTTAATGTTCCTTTTAGGGGTAGTTATCTCTTGCTTTTTTTCCTAAGCGCGCTTTTTCTAACCGGCGCTTTGTCTCAGGGCATCATAATTTCTGTTGTCGCCAGAACCCAGCTTATGGCAAGCCAGCTGGCGGTGATGACCACACTGCTTCCTACCATACTTTTATCAGGATTTATATATCCGATTTTCAATATGCCTAAGGCTCTGCAAGTAGTTACTTATTTTATCCCGGCACGCTACTACATAGTGATATTGCGCGATTTGTTTTTAAAGGGAAACGGAATACTGACGCTATGGGATGAGGCGCTTTTTTTATTCTTATTTGCATTTGTTATGCTTGCTTTGGCAATAAGAAAATTTAAGAAAAAGGTAGCGTAATTATGTTTGAACGAATAAAATCTATTTTGATAAAAGAATTCAAGCAGATTTTCCGTGACCCCAGGATGAAGACGATTATTTTTATAAGTCCGCTTATTCAGATAATCCTTTTTGGCTATGCTGCCAACAAAGACATAAACTATGTTCCAACCGCAATCTACGATAAAGATAATACCGTAGAAAGCCGTGAGCTATTGCGCAGATTTACTTATTCAAAGTATTTTGTTCCGGAGCATTATATTTTTACGGATAAAGAACAAAATCGCGTCCTTGACAAAGGGTTGGCCAGCGTTGTCATACACATTGACCGCGGTTTCGGCCGCCATATCAATGCCGATAAAGACGCCGAGATCCAACTTGCTTTTGACGGTACGGATTCGAATACGGCAATGGTTGTAATGGATTATGCCAATACAATCGTAGGCCAATATCAGCAGTATTTGATGAAGGAACGCGCCGCGGCAAAAGGTATTACCGGTCCGGTATCGAATGTAGACTTAAGAGACCGGGCCTGGTTTAACGGCAACCTGATTTCGAGGAATTACTATCTTCCTGGGGTAATTGCGACAATTGTCACCATGATGTCCCTTTTGCTTAGTTCTATGGCTATAGTAAAAGAAAAAGAAATCGGCACTATGGAGCAATTAATTGTAAGCCCGTTGAAGCCCATTGAGCTTATTATCGGAAAGCTTCTTCCTTTTGCCGTAATTGCGCTTATCCAAATAATTCTTATTACGATACTCGGCGTATTCTGGTTTCATATACCGCTGAGGGGGAACCTGATTTTATTATTGTTTTCTACCTGTATATATTTGTTTACTACTTTAGGTATCGGTCTTTTTATTTCCACGGTATCTTCCACGCAGCAGGAGGCAATGATGTCTGTTTTTCTTTTCTATATGCCCGCGGTCCTTCTCTCCGGATTCGCCTATCCGATTGCCAATATGCCTAAAATTATCCAGTATTTTACAATAATTAATCCTTTACGGTATTTTATGGTTGTTATAAGAAGCATTTTTTTAAAAGGAGTCGGGATAGAAGTGCTTTGGACGCAACTGGTGCCGCTGGTTATCATAGGTCTTTCCGTCATTACTTTAAGTGCCGCCAGATTTCGTAAAAGCTTAGGCTGATTGGTTTTTCGCCAAGTTTAATCCCTCGCGAGATACCCCGGGCTTTAGGCCCCTTCCTTAACAAGGTATCAGGAAGGGGCATCCCCGTTGGGATAGCCCATGGGATGAATGTAATTGTAGATTTCTGCTCGGGAGGAAGCCCCGGTCTTTAGACCGGGGAGGCTTCACTCCGGCAAAATAATTTGTATTTTTATCGGGCAGAGTTATAATAAATTCCCCAATAATGGTTAGGATAGACGTGTAACGTGGTTGCCCAAAAATAAAACTATCAATGCAAGAGCCAGTATTTTTTAACCAAATAAATATTGATTTACCTTTGGAAAATATCTATAAGCGCCTTGGTTATAAAAGCGGTATAACCATGCTTTCCAAAGCGCAGCAGGAGGAGACAGAAAAAACAATTAATGATGCTTTGCCGCTTATAAAGCTTTGCGGCTGCGCATTAATTGAACCGGTTCAGAAAAATAAGGAAGTTATATCCATAGGAAGTATCTCGATGGAAAGCCGGCTTTTAATTTCTTTACTTAAAGAAAGCGATGAGATTCTTCTGTGCGCGGCGACAGCAGGAGAAAAAATAATAAAAGAGATAAAAAAATGCGGGAAAGATGATTTAGCGCGCGCAGTTATACTTGACGCTGCAGCCAGTGAAATGACGGATGCTTGTTTTGAATGGATAATAAATTATTATAACCGGCAGCTGTTGCGTAAATTCAAGCGTCTTACGGATAAGCGTATTTCCTGCGGGTTTTCCGATTTTTCAATAGAAAATCAGAAAAAAATTTATGAGTTGCTTAAACTTAAAAAAATCGGTATAAATATTACCCGGCAATTTATGCTTGTGCCGGAAAAATCTGCAACCGCCGTTTTAGGAGT
>JALOBR010000063.1 GCA_023228195.1 Candidatus Omnitrophota bacterium | reverse complement strand
ATTGCATTTTGCTTCTCTGGCATCGCCCAAAGATTATATAATGTATCCAATTAAGACTTTAAAGTCAGGGTTGCTCGGAACCCATAACTGTCTGGGTATTGTTAAGGCAAAGAATGCAAAATTTTTCTTTGCTTCAACCAGTGAAGCTTACGGAGACCCGTTGGTGCATCCGCAAGTAGAGGAATATTGGGGTAACGTAAATCCTATAGGAATACGCGGTTGCTATGATGAGAGTAAAAGAGGCGGCGAAGCCCTTGCTTATGCGTATAATCGTCAGCACTCAATAGATGTAAGGGTAGTTCGAATATTTAATACTTATGGCCCCAATATGCAGGTAGAAGATGGAAGAGTTGTTTCTAATTTTATCGTTCAGGCCTTAAGGGGAGAAGATTTAACCATTTATGGCCGTGGCAGTCAAACCAGGTCTTTTTGCTATGTGGATGACCTGGTAAAGGGTTTGTTAAAAATGATGGAGGCAAGCTATAACTTGCCTATTAATTTGGGTAATCCTTCTGAATTTAAGGTAACTGAACTTGCGAAAATGGTATTAAAGCTTACCGGTTCAAAATCAAAAATAAAATTTTTTCCTTTGCCCGAAGATGACCCGAAGAAAAGAAAGCCTGATATTACGAAAGCAAAGAAAATATTAAATTGGCAGCCGCAAGTTAAGCTTTCGGAAGGGCTAAAAGAAACAATAGAGTATTTTAAGAAAAAGTTAGGTTGCTGATAAACTGCATATCAATAATATAAGGAGAAAACCATGAAGGTTTTAATTACGGGAATAACCGGGTTTGTGGGGTCTCATTTTACGGAATATCTTTTGAATAAAGACAATATCGAAATATATGGAATAATGCGCTGGCGTTCGGATACCAAGAATATAAACCACATAAAAGATAAAATTTCCCTTTACGAAGCAGACCTAAGGGATCTTGTAAGTGTAAAATCGGCAATTGAAAAGATAAAACCGGATAAGATATTTCATCTTGGCGCGCAGTCCTTTGTGGGAAGCTCTTTTAACGCCCCGCAGGAAACCCTTAGCACAAATATATTAGGCCAATTAAATGTATTCGAAGCCGTCCGTTATTTGGGAATAAATCCTTTTATTCAGGTTGCCGGAAGCAGCGAGGAATACGGGCTTGTTTATGAAAAAGAATTGCCTATTAAAGAAACAAATCCTTTGCGCCCGCTTTCTCCTTATGCGGTCAGTAAGGTTGCGCAGGACATGCTCGGGTTTCAGTATTTTAAAAGTTACGGCCTAAACGTAGTAATTACGCGGGCATTCAATCATACGGGAATACGCAGGGGCGAGCCTTTCGTAACTTCAAATTTCGCGAAGCAAATCGCTTCAATAGAAAAAGGAAAACAAAAACCCGTTATTCGGGTGGGTAATTTGGATGCGATAAGAGATTTTACCGACGTAAGAGACGTGGCCCATGCCTATTGGTTGGCTCTTGAAAAATGTAAACCGGGAGAGGTTTATAATATCTGCAGTTGTAAGGGGTATAAAATTAGCGAGTTACTAAATATCCTTCTCTCTTATTCGAAAGTGAAAGTAAAAATAGAGCAGGATCCTGAAAGGATGCGCCCGTCAGATGTTCCTGTGTTAATCGGAGACTGTACGAAATTTAAAGAGGCTACCGGTTGGATGCCCAGGATACCGTTTGAAAAAACTCTCCAGGATTTACTTGATTACTGGAGGACCAACGTATAATCGCAAAGGGAGAGCAATTAAAAATGTCAAAGAAAATCAATATACCATCGTTGGATTTAAAAAGAGAGTACGCTTTTCTTAAAAAAGGAATCAATAGGCAAATAAAAGATTGCTTGGGCAGCCAACAGTGGATTTTGGGCACGCAGGTAAAAGAGCTGGAAAGTAAAGTTTCAAAATATCTTAAGGCTAAGTATACGATAGGTGTTGCTTCGGGCACAGACGCTTTGTTACTTTCTTTAAGGTCTTTAGCGATACAGATTAAAAATAAAGAGTATTTTAATGGGGATGATGAAATTATCACGACTCCTTTTACTTTTGTCGCAACGGCAGAGGCGATTGTTAGAAGCGGAGCTAAGCCGGTTTTTGTGGATATAAATCCTAAAAGTTTTAACATCAACCCGGAAAACATAAAAAGAGCCATTAATAAAAATACAGTTGGAATTATTCCGGTACATCTTTTTGGAAGGTCTTCTGAAATGAATGAAATTTCGCAAATTGCCAAAGAAAATAATCTTTTTATTCTTGAAGACGTTGCCCAGGCGTTCGGTGCCGGATTTAACGGCAAAAAATTAGGGACAATAGGCAACTGCGGAGCTTTTAGTTTTTTTCCTTCAAAAACCCTTGGTTCTTATGGTGATGCCGGGTTGATTGCGACAAATGATGAGCAATTGGCAAGTATAGCTAAGATTTTACGCGTTCACGGTCAAACTGCCCAGTATAATGCTAAATATATAGGCTATAATTCGCGGCTCGATTCTATGCAAGCGGCCATACTTTTAGCAAAGTTCAAATACGTAGATAAATTTAATGGCTTACGCCAAAAAGTAGCGCGGAAATATCACAACGGGCTCAAAGATATTAAAGGTATTCAATTGCCAAACAGTTATGGCCATATTTACAATCTTTATACAATCAAAACTAAGGCAGATACCCGCGACAAAATGCTTAAATTTCTAAATGATGCGGGGATCGGCGCGCGTATTTATTACCCTTTCGGGTTGAATAAAATGGAGGCTTTCCGGACAGCAAAAATTTCGGGAAATCTTGACAATGCAGATAAAGCCGCAAAAAGCGTGCTGTCTCTTCCCATAAACCCTTTTTTAAAAGATAAGGAAATAGATTATATCATTGAGAAGATTAGGGTTTTCAGCAAAGAAAGAGCCGGTTCTGCCATATAGAGAACTGCCTTGACACTTCTTGATACATTGTTATAATCATTCAGTTGTTTTAAGGGGCCTATTATGCAAGTCATTTCTAACGAAATTTATACCCTCAAAGAAGCCGAAGATATACTCAAATTGAGCCGCTCAACCATTCTAAGGCTTATCAAAAAGAACAAACTCAAAACAGTAAAAATCGGGCGTCAGCACAGGATTTTAGGCCGAGAAATTCTGAAAATGGTAGAATATTCAGAAAATTGATGATAAATCATGCTGGACAATAAAAAAGCCATAGTCACAGGAGGTTGCGGATTTATCGGCAGCCATATGGTTGATAGGCTTATTAGCGAAGGCTATGACGTTACGGTTTTAGACAATCTTTCAAGCGGCCGCCTGCAAAACTTAGAACAGCATAAAAATAATAAAAACCTCAAAATAATTGAAATTGATATATCCGATCTTGAGGGCATTAAAAAGCATTTCAACGGCATAGACGTAGTGTATCATTTAGCAGCCCTGGCAGATATTGTGCCGTCGATAGTCAACCCGCTCAATTATTACAAATCGAACGTAACAGGAACAACTGCAGTCGTAGAGGCTTCCAGGCTCGCCAACGTAAAAAAAATAATTTATGCCGCATCATCTTCCTGCTATGGCATACCCGATGTTTTTCCAACGCCGGAAAGCGCCGAGATCCGCCCCCCAATATCCTTACGCTTTAACTAAATATTTAGGTGAGCAGATTATTATGCATTGGGGCAAGGTTTATAAGCTTCCCGTAGTGTCTCTAAGGCTTTTTAACGTTTACGGCCCGCGCTCGAGAACGTCCGGCACATATGGCGCGGTTTTTGGAGTATTCCTGGCTCAGAAATTAAATAACAAACCATTTACAGTAGTCGGTGACGGTAACCAAACCAGGGATTTTACTTTTGTTACGGATGTGGTAGATGCTTTTTTTGCGGCTGCACAAGCTGATTGTAAAAATGAAATTATGAACGTCGGCTCAGGCAATACTTACAGCATAAATGAATTAGTTAAACTTTTAAGCGGAGAAATAACGTATATTCCTAAAAGGCCCGGTGAGCCTGATTGTACATTTGCAGATATTTCAAAAATAAAAAAATTATTGAGCTGGCAGCCAAAAGTGTCTTTTGCTGAAGGCGTAAGCAAGATGCTCGATAGCATAGAATATTGGAGGCAGGCTCCGTTGTGGGCACCGGATACGATAGAAGAGGCAACAAAAGACTGGTTTAAATACCTTGCAAGGTAAATATGGATACTAAAGCATTTGCGAAAATAAAAACAATTGATGAATTAAGTAAAACGTTTTCCGCTGCTCGTAAAAGAGGCAAAAAAATTGTTCATTGCCATGGAGTATTTGACCTTCTTCATCCGGGCCACATAAAACACTTCCAGGCAGCAAAGAAGAAAGGGGATATCCTGGTAGTTACATTAACAAAAGATGAGTTTGTAAACCGCGGCCCGGGAAGGCCAATATTTGGAGAGCGCTTACGCGCAGAAAGCATCGCTGCGCTTGAGTGTGTTGATTTTGTTGCTATTAATAAATGGCTCACGGCAGTTGAAACCATAAAAAAATTAAAGCCTCACTTTTACGTAAAGGGTGGCGAGTATGCTAAAAAAGATGATGATGTTACCGGAAAAATTTACGAAGAGGAAGAAGCAATAAAATCGGTAGGAGGCGCGTTGCATTTTACCGACGAAGTAACATTTAGCTCAACCGCGCTTATTAACGCATTTTTTTCTCCCTATCCGGAAGAGGCCAAGGAATTTTTTTCAAGCTTCAAAAAAAGATACACCAATAAGAATATTTTAGATTCGCTTAAATCTCTGAAAGACGTAAAGGTGCTTGTAATCGGAGATATTATTATTGATGAGTATCACTATTGCAGCGGTATGGGTAAATCCCAGAAAGATAATATTATTGCAACCAAATATAACAGTGAAGAAGTATTTGCCGGAGGAGCGCTTGCAGCCGCAAACCATGTGGCCGGTTTTTGCAATGACGTTACGCTATTAAGTTGTATCGGTACTAAGAATGATTACATGAATTTTATTGTAAATCATTTGAAACCAAATATAAAAACAATATTCCATTACTGTAAAGATGTTCATACGGTTGTCAAGCGCAGGTTTGTTGACCCGGCATTTTTAAGCAAATTGTTCGAAATATGTTATCTTGAAGATACGGGCCATATTTCGGATTCTATCGAGAAAGAAATAGCAAATTGCCTTGATTCTTTAATAAAAAAATTCGATATGGTTATAGTTACTGATTTCGGCCACGGCCTTATTACGCCAAAAATCGTAAAAATCCTTTGTGACAAGGCAAATTTTCTGGCGATAAATGTTCAAACTAATTCCGCAAATATCGGTTTTAATCTTATTACAAAATTTTTCCGCGCTGATTATATTTGTATAGATGAGCCGGAAATCCGTCTTGCTTGCCACGATAAGTTTTCAAATCTTGAAAAACTAATCACTGGTGTCAGTGAAAAATTATCCTGCGAAAAAATGATAATTACTCGCGGCCATAAAGGCGCGCTTGTATATTCAAGAAAAGATGGTTTCAGCCATATTCCCGTATTCTCCAAAGAAGTCTTGGATAGAATCGGAGCGGGGGATGCTTTTTTTTCAATAACCGCTCCTTGTGTGTATAAAGATAATCCCATAGAAAGCGTAGGCTTCATAGGTAATGCCGTAGGCGCTATGAAAGTAATGATTGTAGGTAACCGCTCATCAGTTGAGCCCGGGCCCCTTGGCAAATACATAACCACACTTCTTAAATAAATGGGATATTTTAACGAAATCTCACAATTATTTTCTAATATTGAAAGCAGCTGTAACGGTAAAATATTTTCCACGCAATTGGCCATCAATAAAATAAGCGCAGTTATCGCACAGCAAAATAAAAAAGGAAATAAACTTATTATTATAGGTAATGGCGGCAGCTCTTCTATAGCAAGCCACATAGCCACGGATTTTCTCAAAAATTGCAATATTCCTGCCTGCGCTTTTAATGACCCAAGCTTAATTACCTGTCTTAGCAATGATTTAGGTTATGAACATGTTTTTGCAAAGCCAATTGAAATCCTGGCAAGAAAAGGGGATGTGGTTTTTGCAATCAGCAGTTCAGGCAAATCGCAGAACATAATAAAAGCTGCTTTATCCGCCAGGAAAAAAAGATGCAAACTTATTACCTTATCGGGTTTTGATTCGGATAACCCCTTAAGGCGTTTAGGTATCATAAACTTTTATGTTCCGTCGCGTTCTTATGGCTATGTTGAGATTGTTCATCTTTCTATTCTTCATTGCATAGCTGATTGTTTAATGTAAAAACAATATGGATAAGTTTAGGATAGATAGCCATAAACTGATGTATCACGTGCCAAGGCTGAATGGTTGGCTAAAGGGAGAAACCGTTTACCCGGTTTATATGGAAATATCCCCTATAGGCGCCTGCAACCATCGGTGTACTTACTGCGCTCTGGATTTTATGGGCTATCAACCAAGATTTTTAGACGTAGATGCTTTTAGAAATATATTGAATGAATTGGGATCGCTTGGCGTAAAAAGCATAATGTATGCCGGAGAAGGAGAGCCTTTTTTACATAAAGGTATAGCTGAAATAGTAAATTCCACAAAAAAATCCGGTATAGATGTAGCTATTACCACAAACGCTGTTTTATTTAACGCGAGCCTCGCAGAGAATATATTAGAAAATATAAGCTGGATTAAGGTTAGTATAAACGGCGCGACAAATAAAACTTATTCCAAGATACACAGAACGAGTGAGGATGATTTTGATAGGGTTATGAAGAATATGCGTTATGCTGCAAAATTAAGGAAAAATAAAAAATATAATTGCGCTCTTGGAATGCAGCTTATACTTTTGCCTGAAAATCGCAAGGAAGTAGAGTTGTTAAGCAAAAAAGCCAAAGACATAGGTATGGATTATTTGGTAGTAAAACCATATTCCCAGCACCCTTTGAGCAAAACACAAAAATATAAAAACGTAAAATATAACGAATATCTCGGGCTTTCAGAAAAATTAAAGAGGCTTAACGATAAAAATTTTAACGTTATATTCAGGCTACACACAATGAAAAAATGGGATGAAGGTTCACGTACTTATAAGCATTGTCTGGCGCTTCCGTTTTGGTCTTATATAGATGCAGGAGGCGATATCTGGGCCTGCAGTATTTATCTTACAAAAAAAGAATTTTGTTTAGGAAATATTTATAAAAATACATTTCAGCAGATTTGGGAAGGCGAAAAACGAAAGAAACTGCTTAAATGGGTAGAAGAAAAACTTGATTCTGATAAATGCAGAATAAATTGCAGGATGGATGAAGTAAACAGGTATCTTTGGGAGCTAAAGTATCCGCCTGCGCATGTAAATTTTATCTAGTGACAATTCGACTAAATGCTTTTTAATATAGAAAATATTAAAAAGTAAAGTCTCATTGGAACTACGCCTGAGCCTGACCGCCCTGGACGCCTTCCGGCGGCGTGGCGGGCGAGCAGGATAAGGAAGTCGTTAGGCTATGAAACAAAGAAGACTAAATTCACTAGAAGAAAAAGCAAGTTATATACGCAAGGAAGTAGTTAGTATTTCTGTAACTAACAGGGCCGGCCACATTGCGCCTTCTCTTTCCTGCGTGGATATATTGGTTGCTTTATACCATGGAGCAATGAAATATAAACCGGACAACCCCAATTGGGATGGCCGTGACAGGCTTGTTTTTTCAAAAGCGCACGGTTGCTATGCGTTATATGCTATTTTAGCTGACAGGAAAATTTTACCTAAGAAAGAGTGGCATAGTTTTTATACTGAGGAAAGTACGCTTCTGGGATGCATGGAGCGCAGGCTTGAATACGGCCTTGAAGCCGGTTGCGGTTCTTTGGGTCACGGTCTTCCTATCGCGGTTGGTATTGCCTATGGCGCAAAACTCCAGGGCAAAAAATACAATACATTTTGTGTTGTGGGGGATGGAGAGCTGCAGGAAGGAACCACCTGGGAAGCTTTACAATTTGCCGTAAAGCATGAAATATCTAATTTAATTATCATCATTGATAGCAACAGGTTGCAGGCAATGGACTTTATTGTCAATGTCCTCGATAGGGAGATTAAAGATAAAGTGAAGAAATTAAAAGGGTTCGGGCTTACGCCGAAAGTTGTTCATGGCCACAAGCCCGGACAGATTCTAAAATTTATAAATAAAGCGAAATTATCATCAGGGAAGGTGCCAAAAGTAATTATCGCTGAAACCATAAAAGGATTCGGTTTAAAATGTATGGAGAATGTACCCAGATTTCATTTCCGCATACCGACAGAGCAAGAAATAGCGATGGGGGAAAGTTATGCCTCCTTAAAATCAAATATCAAAAATAAAAAATCAAAATGATAATGCAAAATTTAAAAATAGAAAAAGAGAAATTTAAAGAGGAATTTAAAAAAAGAATAAAAGGGTTTATTTTGAATCTAATAAAATTTATCGATTCTTTTCCTCCAGATAGGACTTGTAAAATAATAGCTGACCAATTGTTACGTAGCGGAACCACCAT
>JALOBR010000062.1 GCA_023228195.1 Candidatus Omnitrophota bacterium | reverse complement strand
TAAATATCTTTTTTACCTTTGCCAAAAGCGATATCCTTCTCATATAACATCTGTATTGTAATTCTTTGTGTGGGTAGATTAAAATAAAGTATTTTCCCTTTTACCAGGTCTATATCTTTAGGGAAAAAATACAATAAAGATAGAATATTATGTATGGGTTTTTTTTGATGTAAAAAAGCTTCTTGTTTAGCAGAATTACTTTTAGTTATGGCGATTTCTCCTGTTTCTTGATTGTAGACTTCTTTTATCAGCTCTTTTTTTCCAAAAAATACAACGTCTCTCTCTACTTTAAGCGGAAGATAAGTTGCTGAGTCAATAAATACTTTTTCTTTACTTTCCAGATTAAGAAGCTTAAGTATATTGGTGTCGGAATTAATAAAAATTACTTCTGCATTGCGGCCGTTGACTATTTCTTTTCCCAAATATTGCCATTCTATTTTTCCGGTAGGAACGCCGTTAAAAAAAACATCATACAGCAACAAACGCTCCCCCCCGAATCGCTCTTCAATGTTCTCGCAACGGCCAAACCCGGATGACAAAATAAAACAGAAAAGAAATGCGCTGCACCATTTACCGAATAATCCTGATTTTTTCTTCATTATAACCATTCCTTTAGGGTACGCACAAACATAACCCGTTAAATTCTAGCAAAAGCCATTAACCATTAACCATTTTTTTTAATTCATCCAATTTGTTTAGGGTAGCTAATTCACCTTGCTTTACAAAATACTGTACTTTTTCAAACTCCAGCCAGCGAAGATGGCCGAAATTTGGGTGTATTACGCAATCGGCGACAGTTACTGCCTGCTCAATAAATTGCCTTTGCATTGTTTCAATACTTCCAAATATAAAATCAAGGATATGAAATTTATTATTTTTATCGTACTCTTTTATAATTTCTTCCTGGGAGGGGGTAACGTTAACGGCTATTATTTTATCTGCTCCATAATTTAAAAGCACCTTAGTCGGCAAAGGGTTAAGAACTCCTCCATCAAGAAAAACCCTGTCTTTAAAATTTATTGGCTCAAAAACGCCGGGCATAGCGCAACTTGCGGCAACTGCTTTATAAAGATGACCCTCTTCTAAAATTTTTGCTTCTTTCCTTAAAAAGTCAAATACAACTATCTTAAGAGGATGCCTAAGGTCATAGAAAGTTTTATCCTTAAAGATTTTCTTTAATATGTTTTCCAAGTATTTCGCGCGCCACAAGCCCTTAAAAGGGAAAGAAAAACCACGGACCGAGAACAGATTTAGTTTCTTTGCAAATTCAATCATGAATTTTTCTATTTTTTCGGGGGTTTCCCCAAGAGCCCAAAGACTTGCTATGACAGAACCGATACTTGAACCGCATATTATATCTATAGGTATATGATTTTCCTCAAGCACTCTTAATACTCCTATATGCGCAAAACCATACGCTCCACCACTGCCCAAAGCAAGCCCGATTATTACTTCACCTACCTCTTTGCTTATTCTTCTTATCGCATTTAAATATTCTTCGCCGAATGCAGGCAAAGTTGCGTATATACCGGTATGCAAAATTTCTTTTACATTTTTTACCGGTAGGTGCTCTTGCGCGGCAAAATAACTCAAAATAACTTTTACTCTGTCAGCGCTTAAAGGATCAGCTTCATTAAGAGCAGCTATTACTGAGGCGGCCCGCAATGCAGCTTCTCTGTCGGGTAAAACAATAAAATGAAAATAGTCAGCCGGGGATACATGCTTTTTCACGTTAACATCAAAAAACTGCTCCGGCATTTCGTAAATTATAAAATGGTAATTTTCGGAAAGGAAATTAAGCAAAGAAGGTATCTTAAGAGTATCTTTTATTTTTACCAAAAGACAATCAAAATTTAGCTCATTGTTATTTTGCAAGTTGCTTTTTATCATATAATCATTAAGCGTTTCTTCCTTGTAGTCTTCAAGGTTAAGCATTTTACTTGCGGAGATAAGTTTATCCAGACCGAAGCTATCGGATAAACTGAATTCAATGCATATTACGCTTTTGCGGGTTTGCTCTTTTAACTTAGCTCCCAGATTAAACATGTAACTTGTTTTACCGCTTAAACGCGCGCCCATAACGGCTATACGTTTACACTGAAAAATTCTTTTCTTTCCGGAACGCGCCCGGATTCTTTGTGAAAGTATCCTGTAAAACTCCAGTGAAATCAGAGGGTATTTATTTAAAAAATCCTTAAATTTTTCTTTGTCACACTTTAACACAGAAGACTCTTCTATCGATTTTGTAGTTACTGAATGCGGTTCTTCGTTAAAAAGAGAAATTATTCCAAAGGATGTTCCTCTTTTTATGAGTTCTATCTCGGATTCCTGTTTTTCATCTTGCTTTAGAATAACAATTCTTCCGCGCAGCAAAAAATAAAAATAATCAGGAGGATCCTGGTCTTTATATAAAATCTCCCCATGTCCGTATTTACGCAATTCGCAAATGCCTAAAAATTCGTCAATCTCAGCTTCTTTTAATTTATTAAAAGGCGGAGTATTTGCTAAAATGAATTTCGCTTCTTTTATATCCATAAGTTGATAAATTCCAAGTTACAAATTCCAAGTACCAAATAAATTCCAATGACCAAAATTCCAATATCCTAAACGAAACCTGGCTTGGTCATTCCAACATTGGAATTTGGAACTTATTTGGAATTTGGTGCTTGGAAATTGGAATTTCATTATATCCACATTATTATATTTCAATCCTATTCTCCTTGCATATTTTAGCATAAGTAAGAGCAAATGGTTTTATTCTTCTTTCGAATGTGTCATAATTTACATCAATTAAACCAAACTTAGGGCTAAACCCGTAATCCCATTCAAAATTATCTATTAATGACCACCAAAAATAGCCTTTTATGTCTACACCCTCTGAGATTGCCCTTGCTACAGATTGCAAATGAGAAGACAGATAATCCTTGTACAAAGAATCCTCTATCTCAGCTGTTCCATTTTCCATTATATAAATCGGTAAGTCGTAATGCTTAAACTTTTTAAGTAGCTCGTAAAAACCTTGCGGATAAATATACCAGCCTAAATAATTTTTTCGTTCCTTATGGAATTGATGCATGCATTCTGCCCCTACTAATCCTTTAAACTTTACATATTCTTTACAGTAATAGTTTACAGCCAGGTAATCAAGGCAGGATTTTTTTGTTAAATAATTAATTATTCCGAAATTGGATAACTTATCTTTAAGGCAGGCGGAGATAGAATTTTGTCCAAAATTAAAATTAGGACAGGGAGAAAATTTCCTTATATGGTTTACGAGAGAAACATAAGAGGAGACCTCTCCATTGTAAATACTTTTTATTTCCTTATAGCCCTCTATATAGGCACTTGTAATGTTACTGGAAACTTTTCTGGCTATTCGTATGGATTTTACACCAGGCGCCCATCTGCCGCAGATATAACCATTATACACATATACCAGCGGCTCATTGAAAATTGACCAGTGCTGGATATCGCCCTTGAATTCTTCTACTATTCTTTTAAGATATTCTAAAAAATGGCCGATGTTTTTTGAAGACTCAAAACCGCCGCTTTCAGCAACCCATATGGGATTTGTAAAATGATGAAGGGTAACAAATGGCTTAAGACCGAGGATTTTAAGCGTTTGAATTACTTCTTTATAATGATTTATTTCTTCTTCAATATAAACTCCGGGTTTAGGATTAATTCTGGCCCACTCAAAAGATAATCTAACAGCACCAAGATTAAGCTCTTTTGCCAGTTTAAAATCACGGGAGAAAAGTTCGTAATGGTTTGCGGCGCGGGCAGCTTCTTGTATCTTCTTTTTTTTCTCCCAAAGATACCAATCGGAATTATAATTTGCGCCTTCCGTCTGATAGCTTGAAATAGCCGCTCCCCACAAAAATGAGGATGGAAAATCAACCTTGCGTGAAGACGAAGGCTGATTCAAAGAATCGATATTATGCTTTTTAGAAATACAATTGCACATTAAGCCTAAGCAGCGAGAATTGCGAGTGCTTTATTGTTGTCACTTGAAGCAAATACGATAATTGCTGATTCGTGAGGTTTGGAGCTGGTTCCATAGATATGCGTAAGATCTATATTGGCATCTTTTAATCTCTTTGCGATTGTATTAAGCTGCCCAATTTCATCGGGCATATCTACAATAATTACTTCCTTTGTCTCTAAAGAACCTATGTTTTTAAGAACTTCTTTCGCTTTGACGTTATCGGACGTTATAAGTCGAAATGCCGCTTTTGAATCATAGACAAAAGCGCTAACGCCTCTTAGATTGATGTTTTTATTTTTCAGGAGGCTTGTCAGTTCCTCAAGTTTTCCGACCTTATTGTCGCAGGTCAATATGAGTTCCTCGCCTTTTACCGCTTTCATAAATACCTCCTCAATGGGCCTTACAATTTTCCAGGCTTCCTGCCTTAAAAATTATGTAATCAACTTGACCTCGCCGAACGCGTCAAAATTACCGAAGGGAATTTTGACATATCTTCTGCGAGGCTGAATTTAAACTTACGTTCCCGGCAATAACGCATCGGGGATGTCTCCCTCAACTAAAACAACCAATTTCGCTCCGGCATAAAACTAACGGCATTACTGCAGCTAGAATTATCTCTTTACCTTAGCTAAAACTTCTTTTTCTGCCTGGAACCAAATCTTTTGATCCTGGCCATGGGGCTTGCCTTTGCTCTCCCAAATATAATACGCGCGCTCTTTTATCATTTGGTTAAGCTTTTTTTCGTCTATCTTTGAAGCTGTGTTATTTATAGAAGATTTTCTTCCTGGAAAAGCCATTTTTCCCTCCTTGCCCACAAGGGCAATACCCGCGCAATTCCTTTAAGCGCGGGGTATATTACACAGATTATCACAGATTCAAAAAACAGATGATTTAATCTGCGATCATCTGTGTTTACAAATGCACCTGCCCAGGTACATTAATCGTGACTATGATTAATATCCAAAGAAAACTTTAACGTGTCCCTGTGCTTAAATATAAAAAGAATTGCTATTTGCTGATAAACTTTTTCGAAGCCCGACTCTGAAGAAGAAACCGAATATACCGGCATAGTAAAAATATGTGCTTTATCAAAATTGAAATCGAGTACTATCTTTTTAAAAGTATCTATTATTGTAAAGGAATTGGTTTCCTTAAACCCCCCTGGCTCGGATAATGCTATTTTTTCATTGCCGATTTTTACGAAAATGTCCCGAGGCGACAATAAGGATATATTAAATTCTATACCAAAATTATAATCCTTCAAGACATTTTTTCTATTGAATTTATAGCTTACATTAAACCCGCAGTTTTGGGAAAATTCGATTATTTTAGAAAAATCAAGCCCGCCGTTAGAAAAATGACAGCTAAGGGCTGCTTTTTGTTTTTCTTTTTTAACATTCCATTTATACAACTCATCGCTTAAAGTACTTATGCCTTTTTGAAGATTGAAATCATCCACAGTAATATCTTTATCCAGAAGGTGGTCCATAAGGGAAAGTCTTTCGTATTGGTCGTAAATAAGGAATTCATCCAAATCCTTATCTTTCTGTTTAATTATGTCATGTATAGTAGAAACAGCCCCTTCCTCTTTATTTGCGTTCTGCAGAATCTTTTGATGGTATGATTCTTCCCTTCGCGTTATTGTGTTAACAAGGTTTATGGCTGGGTCACGCAGACTCATTTCGACAAGGCTCGCACCTTTTTGCGAGAAACAACATATTAGTTTATCGTTTTTAAGCATTATTTCCTTGTTACCGTCTAAGTCTATATCTACATAGTCTAGCGCTATTTTTTCGTCATTATATTTTTCATCAAGCATATTCTCTGCATTAATTAAATTTTCATACACTGCAGAGCGTATATGCCCGAGATAAAAACCGCCGAAGACTCCATGCCAATATCCGCAATTAGTCTGCGCTTTATAAAGGCTGGTAAATATTTTCTTATCTTTAACGGGATTTGCTTTTGTATTTATTTTATGGCTTAAATAGAGCATTCTTTTCTGCATATAGTTAAGCCTCGGATACTTGTGATAGAAGTTGCGGAAGAACCCTCCTCTTACAAAATCTTTGTATTCTTCCAGCTTACCGTTTGCTTTAAGCAAATCCTTAAGCCCTTCATATGCAAAGAAATTTTGGGGCTCCAGCACCCATTCCCCCATTTCTTCGTAAGAAGCTGTGGGAAGATAAACTATGCCGTTAGTTTTGAATTTTTCAAAAGCCTCTTTAGCGGTTATAGTTTCGACAACATCCGAGTCGCTAAGAAGAGTTAAAAATTTCTTAAGCCATTCTTTGTTATAAATCCAATCGTAGGTACCTGGCCAGAGCCCGAACTTTTCTCCATCATCAAAAAGAGTAACCAACGTATCTTCTTTCTGCCTTAAACCGTTTAGAACGCCGAAAGCTTCATCAGCTTCGGAAAAAGGTATTTTATACCGCAAGGTTTTGCTTATAGGAAACACAGACACGGGCAAGCCTTCATCTTCTGTTGTATAGTATCCGAAGAACTCCGGATTCTGCAATCCTGCAAAACGAAAATGTGTATCGTCTAAAAATGTATAGCTCAAACCGCAATTGCCGATTACTCTTGCCAGGTAAGGCTCCCAAACCCTTTCTGCGGTCCATATGCCGGCAGGCTTGCTTAAAAATTCTTTTTTTATAAAATCATTCATCAGGTTAATCTGGCCATATTTATCACTGTCGGAAACTATAGGAAGAATTGGCTCGTAATACCCGCCGCTTACGACTTCAACCTGGCCCCTTTTTACCATTTTCTTAAGAAGTTCAAGGTAGTCCTTACCGTGGACCTTCATCCAATCGTAAAGCGGACCGGAATTATGAACGCAGAATTTTACTTTAGGAAAATCTTCGAGAAGAGAAAGGAATGGAAAGTAACATTTTTCGTAGGCTTCTTTAAAAATATGCGGGAAATTTCCTACGGGTTGGTGGTTATGGACTCCGAATATAAAATACAATTTCCCCATGGTTTTAAAGCTTTCAGCTATCAAACTTCAGCCGCCAGCTACTGAAAGCTGATAACTGATATCTGACAGCTTTTTACTTAAGGGGCGCTGGCGGTTTTTTTCCCAAAAGATGATATATCTTTTCTACATAAGCGAAGAATATCTTTTTGAATTCTCCCAAAAAGTCATCAAATGTATTCCACCAGAACCAGTCACTCCCTTCAATAAGATAAAAATAATTCTTTAGATCCTCAAGGTTTACTCCGGAAATTTTACTTTTTTCTATCAAATCACGCGTTTTTCTTAATATGCTCCAGTAATAATTATTCTTCTTCGAGCCTATCCACACGCCGAAATCACCGTTTATCCATGAACCGCTGCTTAATCTTTCGAGTTTCCGTGAAGTTTGCTTTTTCAAAAACTCTGACGGTGTTGTCGTAGATAAATAGTCATTTTTCTCGAGCGAAGAATACAAAGTTTCAAGAAAATCTATCCCGTTATTTTTGTAATATTCCCAGGCATTTTCTCCATCCATAATTATCGTTATCACTCTTTCCTTAAAAATATCTCTAGCAAAATCATGGGTACGCTTAAAATGCGCAAGCAAATCATCTACGGCAAACTTCGCATCGTCCCAACCTTGATATATAAAACTAAGCATATCGGAAAAATTTCTATCCCTGAAAAATATATCTACGTCTTTAAATTTATACGGCCGGTATATAATATGCCGTTGGTTTTTTATCATATCGTAAGAAACGTAATCGGTCGTTAAACTTTTAAAAAGAATTGCCTCATCCGCTCCTATCCACTTAAAACCCTCTTTGCCGTATAAAGTTAAAACCGTTTCCGACACGCTTCCTTCGGATGGCCAGCTGCCGCGAGGAACATGTCCAAAAACATTCCTAAATATTTCCTTGGATTTTTCAAGATGCCAAAAACAGTCTTCCGGATGCATAAACCGTGAAACCGGCTTCTTAAGATAAGAAAATTCCTTAACCACATCACTATCGCACAGTATAGGCATTATCGGGTGATGAAACGGGGTTAATGTCAATTCTATTCTTCCGCTGTCGTATAGTTTCTTATAAAGCGGAAATATTTCATCCATTACTTCATACTGTTTTTTTATTACATACTCTATGTCTGCGCGGGTATAATTTCTCTCCTTAAGAAGCAGTTTCTTTAAATTTTTATCTTCGCGCAATGTGTATGGATGGAACCAACTTATGTTAAAAAGTAATTGCAAGTCAGTAATATCCTGTAAATTGAATTTTGCTTTTGGCGAAAGCTTCTTATTATATAACTGCAGATACCTTTTGTTAGGCTTAACAATTCTTTCCAAATTTACGGAAAAAAATCTTTTTATTATAAAGTCTTTCTCTTCTTTTTTAAGATGGGCGGGGCTTTTAAGGCTTAGGGTAAGATAATAATCCCGGGCCCTGTTAAACACATAATCGGAAAGTTGCTCGAGCAATATTCCGCTAAAGTTAAAGGAAACTTTTACTTTGCTAAACTTCGCTACGGTGCGTATCATCCCATAATAATCTTTTACCGCATGAAATCTTACCCAGGGAAGGCAATATTCTTGTGCATCCGGGTATTTATAATACGGCTGATGCATATGCCAGAGAAAAGCAATTTTTGTAGGTGTTTTACTCATATCTTTGTTTGGTTAAACTTATGAATTATTAGCTGTTGACTCTTTCCATATGTACAAAAACCAGAATACCGGCATA
>JALOBR010000061.1:6202-8689 GCA_023228195.1 Candidatus Omnitrophota bacterium | reverse complement strand
AGCCCTAAACTTTTCTTTGTCGGTTTTTCTAAATTCAAGAAGCTCTTTTTTCTCGCTTTCCGAAAGCGCTTCAAAAACCAAAACCCTGGCTATTGCCTTTTCCCTGAAAGCATTTTTGGCGTAAACGTTGTTTGTGAAAATAAAGATAACCGTAAACAGAATCAGAAAGAGTCCAAAATGTCTGATTTTCATAACTATCACCTCGAATATTTAGACGATTATAAACGAGAAAAAGTCTACACGATAAATCTGTGCAAGTTACACCTATCGCGAAGTAGAAATCAAGCTTAAAGCTTCCTGGCGGGTTTTTTGATTTGTAAGAAAGATTCCCCTGACAACGGAAGTTGTAGTTAAGGTGCCGGGCTTCCTTACCCCGCGCATTGACATACAAAGGTGTTCCGCCTCAATAACCACCATAACGCCTTTTGGTTTTAATTTCTTCATGATTACATCAGCCACTTGCGTGGTCAAACGCTCCTGCACCTGAAGGCGCTTCGACAGGACGTCAACGACTCTTGCTATTTTGCTTAAACCGGTTATACGCTTATCGGGGATATAAGCAACATGGGCTTTTCCCATAAAGGGAAGCATATGATGTTCGCACATGGAGTATAACGGTATCCCTTTTAAAAGTATGATCTCATCATGTTTTTGCTCTAAAATAACTTCCAGTTCTTCTTCTGCTTTTTTAAACTGGCCGCTTAGTATCTCTTCATACATCTCAGCTACCCGCGCAGGCGTTATCGCGATATCTTTCTTTGATAAATCAGCCCCGACAGCTTCCAGAATAAGCTTAACACCCTGTTCGATTTTTTTCTTATCCATTTTAATACTCCTTAATGAGCATGTGATTTTCCAAGCCATGGTGGCACAGGAAAAATCACAGTGCGAATTAACCCCGTAGCGCTTCGGTTAAATTTCGTAGAAATTTAACCGATATATAGGCGCAAGGGGTAGATATAAACACAGATTCTCGTAAATCCAACGCGGATCATCACAGATGATTTTATCTGCGATTATCTGCGTCATTTCCCTATACAAAAATTACTAAAAATACTTTCTAACAACTCCTCGCAGAACACTTCCCCGGTTAATTTTCCTAAATTATCCAAAGCATTCTTCAGGGATAAATTTACTAAATCAATTTCGCGGCCCTGGTTTAAATTTTTTTCCGCTTCCTTAATATCCTCGTACGCGCTCTTTAGAATTTCGCCTTGATACGCATTAAGAAAAACCATATCCTTAGTTTTGTCGCCAAATTTATTTGTTGCCTTAAATATCGCTTTCTCCAAATGCGTAATCCCTTCTTTTTTTAAAGCACTTAATTTTACCCTAAAACCTTTGATGTGCGAAATATTTTTTAGATTGAGCTTTTGCCTTAAATCGCTTTTATTTATTATAATTACAACTCCTTTCGTATCGTCGCAAATATTACTTTTTTCATTACATAAATCTTTAATTTTATTTACTAAAAACCGGTCGTCTCCGTCTAATGCCCTCGAACCGTCAAGCACCAGCATAATCAAATCCGCTTCATTAAAAATTTTCGAAGATTTTTCTATGGCTTTTTTTTCGATAAAATTTCTGGGAGTCAGGATTCCCGCCGTATCATAGATGCGTAAAGGCACCCCCTTTACGTCTATAGTTTCCTCTATCACATCGCGCGTGGTTCCTGGAATTTCGCTTACAATTACACGTTCCTCATTCAATAGACAGTTAAAAAGCGTGGATTTTCCGGCATTGGCTTTTCCGCAAATAACACATTTTAAACCGTCCTTTATCGCTCTGGTTTGCTTCTCTGACTCCAGGATATCTTTTATCCTACAGCTTATGTTTTTAATCTTATTTTTTATAGCTTTAAATTCCGTCACGCAATCATCCGGAAAATTAATATCTACTTCTGTTAAGAGAAATATATCTTTTATCGCTCTTTTAATGCAATCGAATTTCTCGAGAGATTCTCCTTTTAACTGCGAAGCTGCCGTCTCTAAAGTATATTCGGTCTTCGCTTCTACGATATTACGGATGCCTTCAGCCTGAAGCAGGTCTATGCGGCCGTTTAAAAAAGCTCTATAGGTGAATTCTCCGGGTTGAGCCAGCCTGCAGCCTTGCTTTAATATCACCCCCAGAATCTTATTAAGCGCGACCACGCCACCATGAGAAGAAATTTCAACCACGTCCTCGCAAGTATAGGAACAAGGCTTTTTCATAATACTTATCAGTACCTCATCTATAATTACTTTTTTCCCGGCCTTTGGCCCGGCTATAATCCAGCCATAATGCAGTGTATAAGTTTTTGCTTTTCTTATATCTTTTTTCCGTCGAGGAACGAAAATTTTATGAATTATATTTAGAGCAGTTTTTCCGGAAATCTTGACTACGCCAAGAGCTGATTTTGACGGAAAGGTTGCGATGGCGGCAATTGTATCGTTAGTATTGTAACTCTTAAATTTTACCAGACTCATTTTTTCCTGTTATTGCTAATTC
>JALOBR010000061.1:0-6192 GCA_023228195.1 Candidatus Omnitrophota bacterium | reverse complement strand
CTTTAGCCTCGCTCACCAGAAACAACGAACCGCTTATAAGGATAAGGGAATTTCTATTATATAATTTCTCACCGATTTCCAAAGCTTTATTTATATTCTCCGCCATATAGGCTTCTTTAATATCGCATAGTTTTTTTATGTCCTGCGGGGAGAACGAACGTGGATTATTAAAATGAGTAAGTATCAGGTGTTTATATTTTATTTTTTTAAGCATTTTTTTTACATCTTTGTCATTTGACGCGGAAAAGATAAAAATTACTTGCTTTGAAGGGTAATAAAGCTTAAGATTATCAGCCAACACAGAAAATGAAGGCTCGTTATGCGCTACATCAGATACAATCAGGGGTTTCTTTTTTAAAATTTCAAACCTGCCGTCCAAAAACGAATTAGACAGGGCATCTTTAAAATTTAAATTACCGGAAATTAGCCCCTTTTCTTTTAAAATCAAAACTGAAGCAAGCGCGAGCGATGCGTTTTCTATCTGGTATTTCCCTTTAAGAAAAATTTTCAAATCTTTGAGCCTTTTTTTACCGAAAATAAAATCAAACCTGGTGCGCCGGTTATTTAAATGTTCATTGGTTGACTTAAAGGCTTCGCGAAAGACAAACAGCTTCGAACTCATTCGTTGCGCTCTTTTGCTGATAGCTTTATAAACAGAAAACGCCTGATGCGCCGAGATAACATCAACATTTTTTTTGATAATCCCCGCTTTTTCTTGGGCTATTTTAGGTAAGGTGTCCCCAAGTTTATCCATGTGGTCGTAACCTATATGCGTAATTATGCTAACCAGCGGAGAGGTTACGTTGGTTGCGTCCAGCCTTCCGCCGAGACCGGTTTCCAAAACAACAAAATCAACATTTTTCTCAAGAAAATATTTAAAAGCAAGCGCGGTATAAACTTCAAAAAAACTTAAAATCCCAAGAGCCTTGCTAAATCTTAATTTTTCCAGCTTGGGCTGCATTTCTTTTATCAATCTAACTAGATCCTCTTTTAAAATCAAATTATTTTTTATCCTTAGTCTTTTATCTAACACTTGTATTCTTTCCCTAAAATCAAAAAAATGCGGCGATGTGTAAAGGCCGGTCCTATATCCTGCGCTTGCCAATAGATTCGCGCAAAAACACGCAGTTGAACCTTTGCCCTTGGTTCCTGCGATATGAATACTTTTAAGTTTTGCGTAATCTATATTAAGACTTTTCAAAAGGTACTCTACCCTTTTAAGTTTAAGCGTTTTAACGTAAGGATAATCTGTCTTTTTTTCATAGTTTATAAAAGTATCAAGGTAGCCCTTAGCATCATTAAAATCTTTTATTGAATAATTTTTGCAATTCATATATTCAAAGTCTGTTAACGAATAGATGTTTTACTCTAAAAATAACCAATTTCCAAGATACAATAATCAAACAATACTCAATATTCAAATTTCAATATCCAAACAGGAAAAATATTTTGACCGTTGGTTATTGGAATTTGGAACTTGTTTAGAATTTGTATCTTGGTTATTGGTTATTATATGAATTAATGGCGGAAGTGGCGAATACCTGTAAAAACCATACTGATTCTTAATTTATCACAAAGCTTAATCAAATCATTGTCTCTTATTGAACCCCCCGGCTGGATTATTGCCCTGATTCCTTTTTTATAAGCAAATTTAATGGCATCTTCTTTTGGGAAAAAGCCGTCAGAAGCAAGCACTGCGCCGCGAGCCGATTTCTTTACCATACCAAGGGCAATCTTTACCGAACCTACCCTTGAAGGCTGGCCTCCGCCGAGGCCTAAAACTGTCTGGTTCTTAGCGAGCACAATTGCATTCGACCTTACATATTTTGCTATTTTCCACCCAAGCATCATATCTTTTAATTCCTGCTGCGTGGGCTTTTTCCTGGTTACTATTTTAAGATTTGTTTTTTCAATGTTAACCGTATCCCTATCCTGCACAAGGTAGCCAAAACTCGTTGCTCTTATATCCCTATAGTTTAGTTTCGGATGAAAATCGGCTTCAAGCACGCGAAGATTTTTTTTGGCGGAAAAAACCTTTAACGCTTCTTTTGAATAGGAAGGCGCGATAACACATTCCTTAAAGTCGCTTTTCATAAATTGTTCGGCGGTATCCTTGTCAACTTTTCTGTTAATGCCCACTATTCCTCCAAAACTTGAAATAGGATCGCAAACGTATGCTTTCTTATAAGCTTGCGACAGCCTCTTATCTACCCCTACCCCGCATATGGACGCATGCTTTACGATTGACACGGCGCATTCCGCGAAGTCACGCACTACCGCAACTGCCGTATCTAAATCAAGAAGATTGTTATAAGAAAGTTCCTTGCCCTGAATTTGCTTGTATTTTATCTCCTGCGCTTTTGCTAATTTATGCAAAGCACCCTTTTGATGCGGATTTTCTCCGTAACGTAAATTAGCGATTTTTTCCAAATCTAAAGTCAATACTTCTTTTGACGCAAAATAATTATATATGCTGTTGTCATATTCTTTAGTGGCGTAGAAAGCTTCCTGCGCCAAAGCCTTTAAAGCTTCGTCGCTGATATCGCCTTTGTTTTTATCGAGTTCTTCAATTAACATTTTGTACTGCGAAGGCGAACTTACCGAAGCTACATTTTTAAAATTCTTTGCTGCGGCGCGAAGCAGAGATACTCCGCCGATATCAATGTATTCCATCATATCGTCGAAAGTTAGTTTCTCATCCAGCTTTGATAAAAACGGATAAAGGTTAACCACAACCATGTCTATCGGTTCAATGCTAAGGGATTTTATTTCTTCCATATGTAAGGGATGTTTTTTATTGGCGAGAATTCCTCCGAATATTTTTGGATGTAGAGTTTTCACGCGGCCGGAAAGTATCTCGGGGAATGAAGTGACAGAAGAAACTTCCTTTACCGGTATCGAGCTTGCGCGCAGCAACGATGCGGTTTTCCCGGTTGAGATAATTTCTACTTTATATTCCGCAAGCTTTCTTGCCAGTTCCAAAATTCCCTTTTTCTCCCACACACTGATCAATGCTCTTCTTACTTTTACCATACAAATCCTTTTTTAATGAGCACATTATTTTTTCAAGCGTAACAACGCGCCGGAAAAATGATAATGCGAATTATACACTAAATTTTATTTCTATAATATTTCCTTCCTGCATTATGTAATCCCTGTCAACCGATTTGGCAAAGCCGCGCGCGCGAGCCTCGGCCAGATTAAAAAAACTGTCCAAATCCTTACAATCAATTACTTCGCCCTTAATAAAACCTCTTGCAAGGTCAGTATGGATTTTACCTGCGGCCTCCACTATTGTGCTTCCCTTTTTAACTTCCCAGGCATGAACTTCTTTTTCTCCGGCTGTATAGAAAAGCAGGGTTTGTGACTTTTTGAGCACTGCGTCAATCAAACTATTCATATCGGAAACTTCATTCACGCCTATGCACGGCTTAAAAGTCACCGGCATAATATTTTTAATAAAATTTTTCTCTTCTTCGCTGAATTCCTGGTCACAGAGAAGATTTTCTTTTTCTAAACTTGCCGTAATTTTCTTCAAGAATTCTTTTTCTTTTTCGTCGGCTGTTTTCATCTGGCGATTTTCTATTTTTTCCAGGTCTATAAAAATAAAATCCAGCTTCTTGCTGCTATCGAAAATAACCGCATCGGCCTTAGCAAAGTCTTCACCGATAAATTCAGCAACATACGGGCTTATCTTTTTAGGTGAAAACTTTTTAACAAGCTTTTCGAAACTTTCGCAGGTATACTTTTGCTTACCCGGCTCTATGCTTAAACCAAAAGTGGCAATTTTCATTTTATTGGGCTCCTTGTACTGATGTTACGAAGGTTACGGATGTTACGAATGTTACATTAAAAACATCGTGATTTAGTGTAACCTACGTAACCTGCGTAACTTTCGTAACCTTATAATTTATTCTACCTTTGCTAATTTTTCGGCTTCTTTCTTCGCCCCTCCGATAACTATTTGGGCGAGCCTTGCCGGAACGATTTCGTAATGGGAAAATGTCATGGAATAGCTTCCACGTCCGCCGGTAACTGAACGCAAGTCTGAAGCATACTTAAACATTTCGACTAAAGCAATCTGGGCCTTCACTACTTCATTCTTTCCTTTTACTTCCATTCCAAGCACACGGCCTCGCCTGGAATTTATATCGCCGGTAACCTGGCCCATAAACTCTCCGGGGACTGTGATTTCAACATCCATTATCGGCTCAAGCAGCACGCTGCCTGCCTGCTCAAGCGCTTTCTTAAAAGCCATTGAACCTGCGATCTGAAATGCTATATCAGAAGAATCAACATCATGATAAGAACCATCATAAAGAGTAACTCTTATATCAATAACCGGATAGCCTGCTAAGATTCCTTCATTCAGGCTTTTTCTTATACCTTTCTCAACGGAAGGTATGAAATTGCGTGGTATGGCTCCCCCGAATATTTTATCCACAAACTCGAAACCTTTCCCTCTTGAGAGGGGCTCGAGCTCAATCCAGACATCGCCATATTGGCCGCGGCCGCCGGACTGCTTTTTATGTTTTCCCTGTACCTTGACTGAGTGCGTAACTGTCTCCATATAGGCTACCTTGGGAGTACCCAATTCAACATTTGCCTGATACTTGCGCTTCATTCTTTCGATAATAACGCTTAAATGCAGTTCCCCCATCCCTGAAATTATCATTTCTTTTGTCTGCGCGTCGCGTGACACTTTAAATGTAGGGTCTTCGCTGGTTAAACGCGAAAGGACCGCTGATATTTTATCCTCATCCTGCCTTGTCTTCGGTTTAACGGAAGCAGAATAAGAAGGAGCGGGAAATTCTATGGAACTAAATTCAAGAGGAAATGACGGCTCGCAGAAAGTATCCTGCGTTGATGTATTTCTTAATTTAGATATTGCTCCGATTTCCCCGGCGCAAATTGCATCTTGATTATTTTCCTGCTTGCCCTGAGGAGTATAAATATGGCTGATTTTTTCTTTTTCACCTTTTGTCGAATTATATATTTCGCTGTTTGAAGATATTTTTCCGGAAAATACCCTGAAAATATTAAGCTGCCCCACGAAAGGATCAATTACCGTCTTAAAAACCTGGGCAGCCAAATGCGTATTTACTTTTGACGCAACTTCCAGGCTTTCTCCTGTCTTTGTATTTTTTGCAAGACGCGGCAGGCCCTCTGCTACAGAAGGCATAACCTCTAAAAGCATTTCAAGCAAACAATCGCTTCCTATTTCCCGTAAAGCCGCCATGGGGATAACCGGAAATAATTGCGCGTTTATTATTGCTTTTTTAAGCGCGGTTGCCAGTTCTTTTTCGTCTATCGCGCCTTTTTCGAGGTATTTGGCAAGCAGCGCATCATCACTTTCGGCAACAGCTTCGATTATACTTGCATAATTAGGATTATTTTTATCTTTTAACATATTTATAACTTTACCTTTTTCAAAACCCGCGAACGCGATTGCTTTTTTTGTTAAACTGCTTCTGATGTCCTCAACGGTTTTTTCATAATCCGTACTTTCTTTATCAAGCTTATTTACTATAAAAAGGCACGGTAAATTTTCTTTTCTTAAAATATCCCACGCTTTTTCAGTGCCAACCTCAACCCCTCCTGTCGCGTCAACCACCACCACGCCGAAATCAACTGCGCGGCTTGCGGAAATCATTTCTCCTATAAAATCCAGATAACCGGGAACATCTATAAATTGCAGAAATGAACCTTTATATTCAGCAGAAAGAACCGACATGTTTATCGAACTTTTTCTTATCTTTTCGTCATCTTCATAGTCGCTTATAGTGGTTCCTTCATCAACTCTTCCTAGGCGAGTGGTAGCTCCACACTTAAAAAGAATGGCTTCAGAAATTGAAGTTTTACCTGATTGGGCGTGTCCGCATAAAAGGAAAATCCTCTTTTTTGTTAAATCATCTCGCATATTTTCTTCCTCCTTGCCCAGAGGGGCAATACTCGCGCAATTCTCAACCAGAAGGTTGACACCGGCGCAATGCCTTTAAGCGCCGGGTGCATTAAGCGCGAGGCATAACACAGATTAGCGCAGATTTGTCCGCCGCCTATATTTTGCTATATAAGCGGATCCGCCGCAGGCGGAAAAACGGATAATCGCAGATTTTTCTGCGGCTATCTGCGATTTGCCATCTGTGGCCATCTGTGATGTATATAAGTGGCCTTGGAAGTTATATTTTGCGC
>JALOBR010000060.1 GCA_023228195.1 Candidatus Omnitrophota bacterium | reverse complement strand
AGTCCTGGAAGAGTCGAATGACGGTTTCAGGATAGCGGAAGAAGATCTACAGCTAAGGGGCCCGGGAGATTTTTTCGGCCGCATGCAGCATGGCCTTCCGGAATTAAAAATAGCAAATCCTTTACGGGATATGGAGCTGCTTAAAGAAGCGCGTGTTTTTGCGTATAAAATAATAAAAAATGATCCTCAATTGAAGAAACTTGAGAATCGTTTCGTAAGAGAGCGTATCGATTCTTTGTTCGGCGAATTAAAGGATTCATTCAGCTTGTTGGAGGGAAAAGCCTAAACATGAGGGTAATATTAGGAAGCCTAAAGGGGAGGGCGATAAAAGTGCCTTCCGGGATAAGGCCGGTGTCCAATAGAGTAAAAAAGGCCTGCTTTGACATTTTAAAAGACGTAATTGGGGATAAACGCGTTTTAGAGCTTTTTGCCGGCAGTGGCGCCTTGGGCATAGAGGCTCTTTCCCAGGGCGCTAAAGAGGCTGTGTTTGTTGATGTGAAACCGGAATGCGTAAGGGCAATAAAAGAGAACATATTTTCCCTGGGTATTTCAGAAAAAGCCAATGTGCATCTTAAGGATACCGCGAGCGCCATAAACGATTTCTATGTATATAAGGAGAAATTCGACCTTATTTTTCTTGATCCCCCTTATCATGAGGCAAAACTCATAAATACCTTGCAAAATTTAGAGGATTATGATATATTGACCCCTTCCGGTTACATAGTTTGTCTTTGTTATATCAAGGATGAGTATGTGAAAAACAGCGGTAAATTCTCTGTTATTTTAGAGAAGAAATACGGTCAAACATTACTCCTGGTATATGCGAGGAAGGAGGCGTAAGCTTTAGTGAAAACAGCAATTTATCCGGGCACATTCGACCCCATTACCAACGGTCATATAGATATCATTAAACGAGCTTCCTGTATTTTTGATAGTGTAATTGTGGCTGTTGTGAAAAACCCTTCAAAGGAGACCCTTTTTTCTTACCCCGAAAGGCTCAGCATGGTTAGCGGCGCCATACGGGGAATAAAAGGTGTAAAAACAGAGGGTTTTGACGGGCTTGTGGTTGATTTCGCTAAAAAGAAGAAAGCAAAGGTGATTGTTAGAGGATTACGTATGATATCGGATTTTGAATACGAATTTCAAATGGCTTTAACTAATCGCAGCCTTTCATCAAGCATAGAAACTATTTTTCTTATGCCGCATCCATATTACTCTTATATCTCTTCCCGGCTCATAAAAGAAGCAGCCTCTTTAGGCGCAAACCTTAAACAGTTTTTACCCCGCAAGGTTTTGGAAAACCTGAAAAAAATACAAAGACGGGATTAGCCTTATAATATTCCAATTTTCGTTAATTTTTTATGAAAAATAAAAATTATGCGTATAGAAGTAAACAAGATAAAAGAAGAAGAAATAGAATTGGTAGAGGATGTTGATGCGAGCAACTGGGATTTATCCAGTTTTGATGTTAAGTTTATCGGCAAAATTCATTTTCGTTGCGCTTTCAGCCGGTGCGGTCAGGAAATTATCGTAAATGCAGAGGTGGCAAGCACCAGAGAGATTCTTTGTTCACGTTGCCTCACGCAAACACAGCAGACAGTTAAACAGGATTTTAAGTTCTTTTTCAATGTAAATGATTTGGGAGCTGTTTTGGAAGTAGACAGTGCAATCCGTGAAGAACTGCTTCTTAACTTTCCCATGAAAGTTTTGTGTTCGTCTTCCTGCAGGGGGCTTTGCGCAGGTTGTAATGCTAATTTGAATATTGAAAAGTGTAAGTGTAAGGATAAATATTGATAAGTATCCCGCCTCGCTAGATATCCGAAAATTCTTTATAATAATTTTCGGAACTCGGCGGGATAATTCGCACTAGCATTTTTTCGAGTATCTGCCTGCAGTAGCAGGCGTGCACGTAGAAAAAATGCTGTGCTCATTAGGAGGTTTTTAAATGGCTTTACCTAAAAGACAACATTCAAAATCGAGAACCAGAAAAAAACTGACGCATAACAAGATTTATGCTCCTGTGCTTGTTGAATGCAAGCAATGCCGTAAGCTTAAAATAGCTCATATGGTTTGTCCGTTTTGCGGCTATTATGCTGGTCGTGAAATAATAAAAATAGAGCTTAAGGAAAAAAACAGGGAGCATAAATGAGCTACAAAATAGGCGTAGACATATCCGGAGGTGATTACGCCCCTGAAGAAATCTTTAAAGGCGCGGTTTTAGCCAGAAAGGAATATGGCGAAGATATGGTCCTTATCGGCGTAAGAGAAGAGATAGAGGCTCAAGCGCGTAAACATAAAGTTGATTTGAATGATTTTACGGTAGTGCATGCTCCGGAAAAAATTGATATGGGCGAGTCTCCTGCTACATCCGTACGGCGTAAGAAAAATTCTTCAATAACAATCGGCACCAACCTTTTAAAGGAAAAAAAGATTGATGCGTTTGTTTCCTGTGGAAATACCGGTGCTGCCGTGTGCGCTGCAACCCTGTTGCTTGGTTTAATTGAAGGGGTGGAACGCCCTGGCATAGGCCTTATGCTGCCTACACGTGAAGGCGTGTCTCTCGTAATCGATGTTGGAGCGAACGTTGACCCTAAACCAATGCATCTTTTCCAGTATGGCGTAATGGCTTCGGTGTATTATGAGCTGGTTTTTAATAAAGAAAATCCGTCTGTCGGATTATTGAATATAGGTGAGGAAGAAACTAAGGGTTCTGATTTTGTAAAGAATGTTCATAAACTGTTTGCGGCAGCCCCTTTGAATTTTACCGGCAACGTTGAAGCAAAGCATATGTTTTCCGGAAAATGCGATTGCATAGTGTGTGATGGATTTGTCGGAAACGTTGCCCTTAAAGTAACAGAGGGTTGCGCTGAAACAATGGGAAAATTTCTGTTTGATACTATAATGAAAGACCCTCTCGGGCTTTTTGGGTTGTTATTGATAAAAAGGAGCCTGCGTAAATTTAAAAGAATACTTGATTATGCTGAATATGGAGGAGCGCCTCTTTTAGGAGTTGATGGAGTGGTGATTATAGGCCATGGCCGCTCAAATAGCAAAGCTGTAAAAAATGCTGTTAGAGCTGCGATACATGAATTAAAGAGAGATCTTACTTCGCAAATTAAAAGTAAAATAAATGGTATATTACAGGATGAAAAATTCAAGCAATCGATGATTGCGTAAGCAAGGAGGGGCTATATAAATTGGCTAAAATTGTAGGGCTTGGAAAATATGTTCCTGAAAAAGTATTGACGAATTTTGATTTAGAGAAAATTGTCGATACCTCTGATGAATGGATTACTACGCGCACCGGTATAAAGCAAAGGCGTATAGCCCATAAGGGCATGGGCGCGTCTCATCTTGCCTATGAAGCTTCCAAAATAGCTTTAAAACGGGCTGGAATGCATGCAAACGATATAGATTTAATAGTTGTAGCAACAATTACTCCTGATACCTCATTTCCTTCTACAGCGTGCTATCTTCAAAGTTTATTGAAAGCCAACAAAGCTGCCTGTTTTGATGTTTCTGCGGCCTGCGCAGGTTTTGTTTACGCTCTTACGGTTGGCTGGCAATTCATAAAGTCAGGGTTGTATAAAAATGTTTTAGTCGTAGGCAGCGAAGTTCTTTCTACAATAACAGACTGGTCAGATCGCTCGACATGCGTATTGTTTGGAGACGGAGCAGGTGCCGCAGTTTTAACAAAGAGCAACAAGGATAGTTTTTTAAGTTCTTATCTTGGCGGCGACGGGAATGAAGCTGATTTGTTGATTGTCCCTGGCGGCGGTTCAAAACATCCTACCAGTGAAGAGACGGTCAAAAATAAATTACATTTTATAAAAATGAGAGGAAACGAGCTTTTCAGGATTGCAGTCCGGGTTATGGTAAAAGCAGCAAAAAATGCAGTAACAAAAGCCGGTCTTGAAATTAAAGATATTGATTTATTAATTCCCCATCAGGCGAATGAACGTATAATAAACGCCGTCAGCGAACGATTAAATTTATCGCGCGATAAGGTTTATGTGAACATCCCACGTTATGGAAACATGTCTTCTGCTTCAAGCGCTGTTGCTCTTTGTGAGGCGCATGAAGAAGGAAAAATAAAAAAGGATAAGATTGTTGTTTTAGATGCTTTCGGCGGCGGGATTGTGTGGGGAAGCATGGTTATTAAGTGGGGATAACACACAAATTGGCACAGATGGCGAATCGCAGACGGGCGCAGATATTTCATCTGCGATTGTCAGTTTTCCGCCAGAGGCGGATCCGCCTATAAAGTATAGGTGGCGGACAAACCTGCGATCATTTGTGTATAAAAAATCTATAAAATGAATGCAATTATATTTCCGGGGCAGGGTTCGCATTATCAGGGTATGGGAAAAAATTTATATGACAATTTTGCCGAGTCCCGCGAAACCTTTGCAAACATAGATAAATACGCAGGCTTCAGCGTTTCAGGAATGTGTTTTGAGGGTAGCCCGGAGGACCTTAAAAAAACCTATTTTCAGCAAATGACAATACTCGCGGTGTCAGCCGTGTGTTTTGAGTTTTTTCGCGCCAAAAACGTAAAAATTGATTTTTTATCGGGGCTAAGCCTTGGCGAATATACCTGTTTATATCCGGCGCAGGTGATAAACCTCAGAGACCTTATCTATCTGGTTAAAGAGCGGGCAACTGCCATGGAAGAAGCATCTAGCATTAGTTCTTCATGTATGTTTGCGGTGATAGGTTTAGAACGAAATGTTTTGCAAGATTTATCAAAAAATGAAACTTTTTTTCTTGCTAATATAAATTCAAGCCAGCAAATAGCAATTTCTCTTTCCATGGAGAATAAGCAAAAAGTAAAGGAAGCCTTGGAAAGTAAAGGAGCCCGGGTTATTGAGCTTGATGTGGGTGGCGGGTTTCATTCTGAATTTATGCAGCCCGCCAAAAAACACCTTGGGAAAGTATTGCAGGCTATGCAGTTTGATGACGCAAAAATTCCTATCGTGAGTAATTTTACTGCCTTACCCGCTACGAACGCTGCGGAGATTAAGAAAAATCTCCTTGAACAGCTTACCTCAACGGTTTTATGGAAGGATTGTGTTGAATTTATGTCGAAAAACGCGGTTGATACGTTTTTTGAGATAGGCCCTTCGAAGGTTTTGCGCGGCTTAATACGTAAAATAAACCCTGAACTTAAAGTTGTTAATATAGAGAAGAAGGAAGACTTGGATAATTTGCAATAAAACCCAAATCACAAACAATTTCCAATACCCAATGACCAAAATTTCAAACTGAAATGCTAAAATATTGGAATTTTTAAAATTGGAGCTTATTTGGAATTTGGTGCTTAGAGCTTGTAATTTTCAATAGGAGGTAAATATGCGTTTTACGGATAAAGTGGTAATTGTAACCGGAGGCGCCCAGGGAATAGGAAAAGAAATTGCCCTGCAATTTGCCAAAGAAAAAGCAAAAGTCATAATTTTTGATTTAAATGATGAGCAACTTGCAGCTACCGAGGCTGAGCTTAAAACTTACTCAGAAGCAACTGCGTTTAAAGTTGATGTAACAAATCTTGAGGAAGCCGAGAAAAATGTTAACAAAATCATTGACAACTTTAAGAGAGTTGATATATTAGTAAACAATGCAGGAATTACCCGTGATAATCTCCTGCTTCGGCTCTCTGAAAACGATTGGGATAAAGTTATAACCGTTAACCTTAAAGGCGCGTTTAACTGCATGAAGGCAGTTTCAAGGTTTATGGTAAAACAGCGTTACGGTAAAATCGTGAATATCAGTTCGGTAATAGGTATAATGGGTAACGCAGGCCAAATTAACTACGCTGCTTCAAAGGCAGGGCTTATAGGAGTAACTAAATCTTTAGCAAAAGAATTAGGCTCAAGAAATGTAACGGTTAATGCGGTTGCTCCCGGTTATATCAAGACAGCCATGACAGATAAGCTCGATGATAGGGTCAAAGAGGAAATGTTTAAAAGAATTCCTCTTGGCAGGTTTGGCGAGCCCAGCGATGTGGCAAAAGCCGTACTCTTTCTGGCATCGCCTGATGCCGATTACATTACCAGCCAGGTATTGGTTGTTGATGGTGGGTTGATTTAATTAGTAAATTAATATTTTGCAGTATTTGTTTCAAGAAAGGAGGCAATTATGAGCGTTGAGGAAAAAGTGAAGGAGATTATCGCGGAACAGTTAGGAGTAAAGAAAGAAGAAATTAAGGGAGAAAGTTCCTTTATTGATGATTTGGGCGCTGATTCGTTGGACACAGTAGAGGTAGTAATGGCACTTGAAGAGGAATTCGGCATAGAAATACCCGATGAAGATGCTGAAAAAATAACTACAGTCGGCGAAGCGGTAAAATATATAGAAGCTAAAGCCAAAAAGTAAGGGAAGAGTTCTTTCAAAATGGAAAGGCGAGTTGTAGTTACTGGCTATGGAGCAGTTTCTCCCGTAGGGATTGGAGTACCATCTTTTTGGGATGCGTTGATAAAAGGCAAAAGTGGTATTACAAGAATTACGCAATTTGATCCTGAGCGCTTTGATTCTAAAATCGCGGGAGAAGCGAAAGATTTTGTTACACCCTCATTTATTCTACCAAAAGACGTAAGAAGAACCCCTCGTTTTGTCCAATTCGCGCTAAAAGCCTGTGAAGAGGCTATTTTACAAAGCAAACTTGATTTAAAAAGCATAGACCCGTATCGGACAGGCGTAATAATCGGTTCCGGTATAGGATGCCTGCAAATAGTTGAAAGCGAGTGTTTTAAGTATCTTCAAAAAGGCCCGGATAAGATATCGCCATTTCTCATACCAAGTTTAATTACCAATGAAGCAGCCGGTGCCGTTGCTATACATTTTGGCCTAAAAGGTATAAATTTCTGCACGGTTACAGCTTGCGCTTCCGGCGCTCATGCGATAGGAGAGGCTTATTCAGCTGTTAAATACGGCCGCGCTGATGTTATTGTTTGCGGCGGGGCAGAAGCTTCCATAACGCCTATGGGCGTGGGGGGCTTTTGTGCGCTTAAAGCTCTTTCTAAAAGAAATGATGAGCCATTACGTGCGTGCAGGCCGTTTGATAGAGATAGAGACGGTTTTATAATGGCGGAAGGTTCAGGTGTAATAGTGCTTGAAGAATATGAACACGCAAAGAAGCGCAATGCTCCTATTTTCGCGGAAGTAGGCGGCTATGGCGCAACTTGTGACGCGTATCACATTACCGCACCTGATCCTGAAGCAATTGGGCCGGCTAAAGCAATGGAATTTGCTCTTAGCGAAGCAGGTATTGGGGTTAGCGGAGATATTTATATAAATGCCCACGGAACAAGTACCCAGTTAAACGATGCAACCGAAACCCTTGCCGTAAAAAGGGTTTTTGGCGGCCTCGCAAAGGAAGTAAGCATAAGTTCAACAAAGTCAATGACTGGGCATATGTTAGGCGCAGCCGGTGCGGTTGAATTTATCGTAGCTTGCCTGGTAGTAAAGAATAAAATTATCCCACCGACTATAAACTACGAAAATCCCGATCCCGCATGTGATTTGGACTATACGCCAAACATTGCGCGCGAGCGTAATGTGAAAGTCGCAATTTCAAATTCACTCGGCTTCGGCGGACACAACGCCTCACTCCTTGTTAAAGAATTTAAATAACGCGAATAAGTTTATTCGCAAATTTCCCGTTAAATTGGCGGGGGACGTTTACTTTATATATTATGGGCTTAACATTAGTTGAAAAAATATTATTAAAGGCTTCCGGAAAAAAAGAGCTTGCGGATTTTGTCTATGCCAAGGTGAATTTCGCATTTGGTAACGATATAACCGCGCCTTTGGCAGTCAAAGAATTTATAAAAGCAGGTTTTGATTCGGTTTTCGATACGCAAAAAATCGGTTTTGTCTGTGACCATTTTCTTCCGGCAAAAGATTTAAAGGCCGCGAATAACGCAAAGTTGCTTAAAGATTTTTCGCAAAAGTATAAAATAAAAAATTTCTTTGATATCAATGAGTGCGGGGTGGAGCACGTTTTCTTAATAGAACAAGGCCTGGTCTCTCCCGGCTATCTTGCGGTCGGAGCTGATTCTCATACCTGCACTTTAGGAGGTATCGGCAGTGCCAGTTTTGGCGTTGGTTCAACTGACCTCGCGGCAGTTATGAAAGAAGGAAGGTGTTGGCTGAAAGTACCAGAGACAATTAAGTTCGTCTATAAAGGAAAGCTAAATAAGTGGCTCAGCGGAAAAGATTTGGTTTTAAATACGATAGGCAAAATCGGCGTCGAAGGCGCACATTACAAGGTTATGGAATTCTCCGGCCCGGTTATAGAAAGGCTTGGCCTTGATGACAGGCTCAGCATGACTAATATGGCAATTGAAGCCGGTGGGAAAACCGGAGTTGTAGAGCCGGATGAATCTACCATCAAATATCTTAAACAGATACAGGGTAAGAAATTCAGTTTTAAGGGTTCACTTAAAGAATTAAAAAGCGATCGTGACGCGCGTTATAAAGAAATCATAGAAATAGATGTAACAAAACTAGAGCCTCAGGTTGCCTGTCCGCATTTGCCAAGCAATACAAAGCCGGTAGGCGAGTTGAAAAATATTACGCTTAATCAGGTGGTCATAGGCTCTTGTACCAACGGCAGGATAACCGATTTAAGAATCGCGGCGCGTATTCTAAAAAATAAAAAAATAAAAAAAGGCCTTCGTGTTATTATATTACCGGCAAGCC
>JALOBR010000059.1 GCA_023228195.1 Candidatus Omnitrophota bacterium | reverse complement strand
ATGATGGTCAGGCGTGGTTATGCTGATGGTTTTGTCGCTGGAGCAAAACTTACGTCTTCTTCAGTTATAAAAGCAGCTCTTAATTGTCTTGAGTTGGACAGAAGCATCGGCCTTATTTCCAGCTGTTTTTTAATGGCTGTTCCAAATTGCGAGTACGGAGAGCAAGGGGTATTTCTTTACGCTGATTGCGGAGTAATTCCTTATCCGACAAGCGAGCAGCTTGCTACGATCGCTATATCAACATCACGTTTTGCGAAAGAAATTTTAGATTTTACTCCGCGCGCCGCGCTTTTAAGCTTCTCGACAAAAGGAAGCGCAGAAGGCAGGTGGGTTGATAAAATAAAGGAAGCAGTTGAAATAGCAAAATCACGAAACAGCGGTTTTGCTATAGACGGAGAACTTCAGGTAGATGCCGCGCTGGTTCCCGATGTTGCCAAAAGAAAGCTTAGCGACAGTAAAGTTGCGGGCCGTGCCAATGTTTTGATTTTTCCGAATCTTGATGCCGGAAATATTTGTTATAAAATAACCCAAAGACTTGCGAATGCCCGCGCAGTTGGGCCGCTAATTCTTGGTACCGTGCAACCCTGTAGCGATCTTTCCCGCGGCTGCGATATAGATGATATCATTGATTGCACCGCTGTCACGGTCATAAGGGCGCAGAATCTTGCGCAAAAACAAGCCTAAAGAATGAATCCAGCCATTCCAAACATAGTGTGTTTATCTATTAAAACACAGGAAGGTTGGTGGTAAAAATATATTCGCTAAAAAAAATCTAAAGGAGGAAGGGCGGGGTGAAAATATTGGTAATAAATTGCGGCAGTTCTTCCATAAAGTATAAACTTTATGAATTTCCAAAGCGCAAGCTGATTACTAAAGGCTTAATTGAAAAAATCGGAGAAAGAAATTCTTCCATACAAAATCATTCACAGGGGATAAAAGAATTATTTTCCCGTCTTATAAAAGACAAGATACTTAAAGACATAAATGAAATTGCTGCCATAGGACACAGGGTTGTTCATGGCGGTGAAACATTCAAGGCGCCGATTGTGATAGATGCGCAGGTAATTGCAAAGATAAAAGATTGCAGCAGTCTTGCTCCTTTGCACAATCCGGCTAATCTTGAGGGTATCCTTGGCTGCAAGGAAGTTTTACCTAAAATCCGCCAGGTTGCCGTGTTTGACACGGCGTATCATCAGACAATTCCCGATTACGCGTATTCTTACGCAATACCCGGCGAATATTACAAAAAATACAGCGTTAGAAAATATGGATTTCATGGTACGTCTCATCAGTTCGTTGCGCATAAATGCGCCGAAGTTTTAAATAAACCGTTAAATAAGCTAAAAATAATAACCTGTCATCTTGGAAATGGTTGCAGCGTCGCTGCCATAGATAGAGGAAAAGTAATAGACACTTCGATGGGTTTTACTCCTCTCGAAGGCCTTATCATGGGTACACGTTGCGGCGATATCGATGTCGCCGCAGTTTTTTATATAATGGAAAAAGAACGCCTGACAATCCAGCAAATGGATGAGATTTTAAACAGAAGGAGCGGGCTTTTGGGTGTTTCCGGCATAAGCAATGATATAAGAACGCTTAACAAAGAGGTTAAAAAGAACAATAAATTCGCAAAGCTTGCAATTGATATGTTTTTGCACAGGATAAAGAAATATATAGGAGCGTATCATCTTATCCTGGACGGGGCCGATGCCATATGCTTTACTGCCGGGATAGGTGAAAATAATCCCGCTATGATAAACAAGTTAAAAAAACATATTCACAAAATAGCCCCAAAGGTTAAAGTTCTGGTTGTGCCTACGGATGAAGAGCTGATGATTGCAAGCTTAACCTATGGGTTGCTTAATAATACATCAAAGTCAAAAAAAGATTAATTTTAAATTTACGGAGGTAGTTATGCTAAGGACAATGTTAAAATCAAAAATTTACCACGCAACAGTAACGGAAGCGCAGCTTCATTACAAAGGCAGTATCACTATTGATGAGGATATAATAGAAAAAGCAGGTTTACTGGTAAATGAAAAAGTGGAAGTCCTCAATATGAATAATGGTTTACGAATAGAAACCTATGTTATTAAGGGTAAGCGCGGAAGCGGGGTAATTTGTTTAAATGGCCCGGCAGCAAGGACCGGCGTAAAGGGAGATAAGCTTGTTGTGCTTGCATACGGAATATATGATGAGGATGAGGTTAAAAAATTGAAACCAAATTGCGTGGAGCTTGATGATGCAAACAAAATTAAGAATATACACGTGGCCTGAGCGCATTTTATCTAAAAAATGCAAAAAAGTTTCCGTAGTGGACGATAAAATACGCAAGATCCTTGATGAGATGCGGCTTTTGATGATTGAAGGAAAAGGGGTGGGCATTGCCGCAAACCAGGTCGGTCTTGATTTAAGCTTGGCAATTATTGAATTCGAAGATAAAATTTTTAAAATTATTAATCCCCGCATATTAAAGAAAGAAGGAAAAACCAAATTCCTGGAAGGTTGTCTTAGTTTTCCCGGTTTGGAAGTTGAAATCTCCAGGGCAAAAAAAATATGGGTTTCTTATGTCAGCGAAAAGGGCGAACCCATTGATCTTGAGTTAGATGGCATACTTTCCGTGGTATTTCAGCATGAAATTGACCATTTAAACGGGATACTGTTAAGCGATAGAATTTCAGTATGGAAAAAAATGAAAGTTGCTCCGCAGCTAAAGAAAATCAAAAAAGATACTAAAAATGAATTGTTCAAACAAGCAAAAAAACATTGATGATTGCAACTGCTCATACGAACCCTGCGCGAGAAAGGGCGTTTGCTGTGAATGCGTGCGTTATCACCGCAAAAATTTAGAACTTCCTGCTTGTTACTTTTCATCTGACGCAGAAAAAACATATGATCGTTCAATAAATCATTTTCTAAAAGTTAATAAAACCGAAGTTCCGGAGGAGCGGTGTCCCGCTCAAGATTCTATCCATGGACGCAGTTCGTGGCATTCCGACAAAGGGAGAAAATGAAGGAAATTATAGATTTAGCCATAATCGGAGGCGGTATTGCGGGGGTTTCAGCTTCCGTCTACGCAAAGAGAGCGGGTTTGGATTTTTGTCTTTTTGAGCCGAAAGTAATCGGCGGCCAACTGTTGCTTATGGAAACTGTCGATAACTATACGGGCATTTCCCTTGGTACAAAAGCAAGTAATCTCGCCGCGCAGCTTGAAAAAACGCTTAGCGACTTACAGATAGAAGTGGTACCTGAGGAAATATCAAAATTTGAAATATCAGGTAAACAGGTTAAATTGGTTTTTTCTGAAAAACTATTGATTGCTAATGCCGCCATAATTGCAACTGGAGCATCTTTTAGAAAACTTGGGCTTCCGGGAGAGCAAGAGTTTACTGGAAGAGGAGTTTCTTATTGCGCTATTTGTGACGGTTTTTTCTTTAAGAATAAAACTGTTGCGGTTGTCGGCGGCGGAAACAGCGCGGTTGAAGAGGCACTATATCTTTCAAATATCTGCAGTAAAGTGTATCTGATTCACAGGCGCAAGGAGCTACGCGCGATAGAATATTTGCAAAAAGAACTTTTTAGCAAAAGCAATGTTGAAGTTGTTTTTGATACGGTTATTGAAGGCTTAAAAGGCACGGATTATCTTGTTGGCGTTGGCATAAAGAATGCGATTACCGGTAAAAGCGGCGCTCTTTCCCTGAATGGTTTATTTATAGCCGTAGGAGTAAATCCTAATACGCGGGTATTTAAAGACATATTGTCTCTTGATGAGTCCGGTTTTGTTGTTACTGATGAAGAGATGAAAACAAATCATAATTTTGTATGGTCAGCTGGTGATTGCAGGAAGCGCCCTTTACGGCAATTGGTAACAGCATCCAGCGAAGGAGCTATCGCCGCGGTAAGTGCTTACAAGTATCTTAAGGGTGGATATATCAGCGCGTAAACACAGATGAGCACAGATAAATTGTTTATCTTTATTAATAATTTTTTATCTGTGATCATCTGTGATTTGCCATCTGTGATTATCTGTGTATGACAAATATGAAAAAAACGATTTCGCTGCTCTTTAAGCTTTTCGTAAGTGCTGCCATTCTTTTTATTCTTTTTAAGCTGGTTCCCTATAAAGAATTAATTGAAGTTTATAAAAAATCACAAAAGTTATATATATATTTGTCTTTTTTTGTTTTTATCCTGACTTTTGTGATTTCTGTTTTTCGCTGGCAATTCCTTCTGCATGCGCTTGGTGTAAAAGTTTCAACCGGAAATGCTTTTTCTTCTACTTTTTCCGGGCTTTTCTTTAATCTGATATTTCCGTCTTTTGTCGCCGGAGACATATTCAGGGGTTTTAGTGTTTCAACGCACCATGGAGAGGCAAAGAAAGTTGCCTCAAGCGTTCTTATGGACAGGTTCAGTGGTTCAATCGCGCTGGTTTTAGTCGCATTTTTTTCTTATATGTTCGGAAGAAAAATTTTCCGGGAGAAGGAAGTCGCATTGACTCTCGGCTTATTGTGTTTGGTTATAGGCATTGCTTCATGCGTAATTTTCAGTAAAAGGCTTTTTTCTTTTTTACTTAAAATTTTTGGTAAAAACCATTCCCTGAAAAACAAGCTGGTAGAGTTTCATGATCATCTTTATTTTTTCAGAAAAAATCCTTCAGTATTTTTGAAAAGCATGTATTTTTCTTTACCTATCCAGCTGCTTACTCCGCTTATGTTTTATGTGGGCTCAAAAGCATTCGGGTTGCATGTCAGCATGCTGTATTTTTTTATTCTGGTGCCTATTATAATGATGATAGCCTTAATTCCTATTACAATAGCCGGCGCAGGAACGCGTGAGGCAGCTTCAATTTACTTTTTTGCACTAATCGGCGTCGATAAAACCATAGGATTAGGCCTGTCTCTTTTAAACTTAGCATTTACAATATTTGTGGGATTGCTCGGAGGGCTTTTCTATGTTACTGTATATCATCGACGGCTTCAATCTCGTTTATAAAATACCTTCCGTAAAAAAATCAGACATTCCGCAGCTTGAACTTATCCGCTATATTAAAAAACATAAACTTACAGGAAGTAATAATAACAAAGTTGTTATTATTTTTGACGGCTCCGTACAAATGCAGGCAAGAAACGAGTCCGAATTCGAGGTTATTTTTAGCGGAACAAGAAGTGCGGATGATTTAATAAAGGCAAGGATAGATAAAATAAAAAATTCAAAATATCCTGTGTCTGAGCTTGTTGTAGTCAGTGATGACCGCGAGATACGCGATTATGCGAAAAAACAAGGCGCGGTATCGCAGCGAGCAGTTAATTTTATAAAGCTGGAGAAGCAAAGCGCTAACGAGGAATCCAAGGATATAAGTTACCCGCTTCAGAAAGAAATAACTGACGAGTTGAGAAAAATATGGTTGAAAGAATAATAAACATAATGGCTGTCAGCCACCAGCTATTTATTGCTTCTAGTCTGGATAAAAATGAGTTATATTAAATTTCTAGGAACCGCCGGCGCAAGATTTGTGATGATTAGGCAGCTTCGTTCATCCGCGGGCATTTGGTTCTCATATAAATCAACAAACGTCTTTATTGACCCGGGGCCAGGGGCCCTGGTTAGGTGCAGCGTAAGCAAACCGAAGCTAGACCCGGCAAATCTGGATGCGATAATTCTAACTCATAAGCATCTCGATCACGCGGGTGACATAAATGCGATGATAGAGGCAATGACTGAAGGCGGGTTTAAGAAAAGAGGAGTGCTTTTTCTGCCGCAAGACGCCTTAGGAGAGAATGGAGTTGTATTTTCGTATCTAAAAGACTTTCCGGAAAAAAAAGTGATTCTTAAAAAGGGGAATTTTTCAGTAGGGGATATCAGGTTTGAAGTTCCTGTGCAAAATCTGCACCCTGTTGAAACTTATGGTTTAAAATTTAAAGCAGGTGATGAAGTTATTTCGCTGGTCGCTGACACAGATTATTTCGAAGATTTAATCGATGCCTACAAGGATTCAACTACATTGATTCTTAATGTTGTTTTCTATCAAAAGCGTGATGACATCCAGCATTTATGCCTTGAAGAAGCGCTTGAAATTATAAAAAAAATAAAACCTAAAAGAGCAATAATTACGCATTTTGGCATGACTATTCTTCAGGCAAAGCCTCATACCCTTGAAGAGAAAATACGTGAAAGTTTAAAAATGGACATAACTTTCGCTTATGACGGTATGAAGGTTGAGATTTGACACGAATTTCCACGAACAATTCGTGGCAATTCGTTTCTGATCTGTGGGTATTCGTGTTTTACGGTTGACAAAGTAATTAGTTTGGTTTATTCTGGTGCATATGTCAAAATTAGATAAAAGAAGATTTCAGAGGATAAATTTAAAACCTGCAGCAACTGTGAGCAAGGAGCCTGTAAAGATTACGGTAATCGATTACAACGAAACAGATTACCAATATAAAGAGGTTTCTTCTGCAGATGAATGCCAGGTGTTCAGGGATAAGCCAACTGTTACCTGGATAAATGTTGAGGGTATACATCGTTCGGATATACTTGAAAAGATTGCCAATTGTTTTAACCTCCATCCTCTCATTCTTGAAGATATAGGTGATGTTGAACAGCGTCCAAAAATGGAGGATTTGGAGAACTATATTTATATTGTTTTAAAAATGCTTTCTTATAATGTTGAAAATACAGAAATAGAAATAGAACAGATAAGTTTGGTTGTAGGGCATAATTTCGTAATTTCTTTTCAGGAAACAGTCGGAGATGTATTCAACCCCATAAGAGAGCGCATAAAAAATGCCAAAGGCCGCATAAGGAAAATGGGCGCAGATTATTTGGCTTATGCTTTGGTTGACGCCATAGCGGATAATTATTTTAAGATACTTGACGAATTCGGAGAAAAGATAGAATTTTTGGAAGAGGAAATTATAACCCGGCCCGATCAGCTTGTTTTAAAAGAAATTTATCACTTAAAGAGGGAGATCATTTTCTTACGTAAAGTTATTTTTCCTCTAAAAGAGCTGCTTCGTTCGCTTGAAAGAAGCGATTCTCCGCTTATCAAAGAGCCAACAAGGATTTATTTTAGAGATATTTACGATCACGTTATACAGGTTGCTGATTCAATGGAAATGTTTCGAGAAATGCTTACCGGTATGGTTGAAGCCTACCTTTCAAGTTTAAGCAATAAAATGAACGAGGTGATGAAAGTTTTAACCGTTATCGCAACTATATTTATGCCTCTTACTTTTGTTACCGGAATATTCGGGATGAACTTCAGATATATTCCCGGTCTTGAAAGAGCCTGGGGCTTTCCCATAGCCATATTCCTTATGCTGGCCATCGGCATCTACATGCTTCGCTATTTCAGGAAAAAAACTTGGATATAGATACAAACCGAAGATTCGGCCCCATCGTCTAGCTTGGCCTAGGATGTCAGCTTCTCAAGCTGAATACACGGGTTCGAATCCCGTTGGGGCTGCTTAAACCCTGACGTTAGATACAATTGTAGTTCTTACTTTTACGGCTGCTCTGCATTCTGTAGTATCCGGTTTGTTCTTTGCGTGTCTTTGTGCTATAATTTCATTCATGCGTAGCGTGATGATGTGGTCCCGGTCTCTAGCGCGAAAAGTCTCTCAGGATGCGGAAGAGGGAGAGCCTGTCGCGCTCATTTTTTTAATAGTAATATGCACAATCATCTTAGCTATCGCATTAGTTGTGGGCGTAATGTTAATTTTTAAATAGTGATAATTTGTCTTCTATCGGCCACTCGGTTTCAAATAGCATAAGTGAAGCCTCTACGGTCTACCCTAAAGGATGGGCCTGTACCCTTAAGGAAGGGCCTTAAAAACCGTGGCTTCCTCCCGAGCAAAATCTATAATTACATTCATCCCACGGGCTAAAGTCCGGGGTATCTCGCGAGGGATTAAAAGCGGAAGAACGGATAAAATTGAGAAGGCGCAGGCGTTACGTTTAGCGTATTTTATGGAAACCATTCCTTTAAACGTTTTAATTTTTAATTGCGGAAGCTCATCGCTTACTTATAAAATCTTTCAGGTGAGAAACTCGACGGTTTGTAAAGTTGTTTCTTCCGGGAAGGCCCACAGGGTAGGCGTTAAGGGAACCAGGTCTTCTTTCATAGAGCATCGTTTTAAGAACAAACCATATAAAAAAGAGGTAGCTATCCAGAACCATCGTCAGGCGGCTACGCTGATTTTAGAATACATACAGGATAAGGGTATAAAAATAGACTGTATCGGTCATAGATTTGTGCACGGCGGAAACCAATTTACAAAATCAGTTTTTTTGGATAAAAACACGTTGAGAAAATTGCTTTTATGTTTGCCTTTAGCGCCTATCCATAATCCTATTTCTCTTGGGGTTATCCATGAATCAAGAAAAACTTTTCCCGATTTACCCCAATACGTGACCTTTGATTCGGCGTTTCACTCTACGATTCCCTCTTATGCTTACACTTACGCATTGCCCGAAAAAATAATAAAAAAATATGGATTTAGAAAATACGGATTCCATGGCCTTTCTTACTCTTATGTTGCCAAAATGGTTCCGGAGTTTTTAGGGAAGAGCGCAAAAAATTTAAAAATTGTCGCCTGTCATCTTGGCACAGGAGGCTCAAGCGTAGTTGCGATAAAGAATGAGCGTTCCGTAGATACTTCTATGGGGTATTCTCCGCTTTCCGGGCTAATGATGAGCACGCGCTGCGGCGATATTGACCCTATGCTTATGACTTATTTGATGAATGCCTATGGCTACCGGCCCGATGAATTAATGGATATTCTAAATAAGAAAAGCGGGCTCCTGGGAATTTCGGGCTTTTCAAGCGATATCACCGATATTTTACATCGCATTTACGGGAAAAAAGATATAGAAAGGGCGAAGCTTGCTTTTAATATGTATACCCATCGCCT
>JALOBR010000058.1 GCA_023228195.1 Candidatus Omnitrophota bacterium | reverse complement strand
CACCAAAGGTATAAAAAACGCTTATCGGTAGAGAAAAGGGGCTTACAGTTAAAAATATTAAAGGAATCATGTTGAGATAATAAGAAATCAAGATTGATGCCGGGGGCTTAGATTTCAAAATGTCTGAAAGGGTGTAGGAAATATCTATAATGAAATAGAGCATAATAAAAACAAAGAGGATGAATATGTAGCAGAAAACAATATTTTTTAGAATATATTTATCTAAAATGCGCATTTTTGTATAAAAAGAAGCTTCCAATTGAGGCAATTATGATATTAGGCAACCACATGCCTATTGCCGGGCTAAGCAGCCGGTACTCTATGAGAGTTTCTGCGGGTATGAAAAGCAGAAAATATACAAGCGCCGTAAATGCTGCGATTCCAAAATTTATGGATTTTTCCCTGTGCCTTACAAGAAGCGATACGCCAAAACCAAGCAGCGTAAAGGTAAGCATGGAAAAGGAAAAACTTATTCGTTTGTGAAATTCCGCTAACAGCTCTCGCGTATCAACTCCCATCTTTTTATAATATTTTATTTTTTCCAGCAGTTCTTTAATCGTCATATCCGCTGATTTTTTATCGACTTTTACAGTCTTTTTATCGGAAACAGGTATATCCATAAAAAATATTTCAAAGTTCAACCGGAATAGTTCTTTTTTATTGTCTGCGGCGTTTTCATCTCTGAAGCCGTTTTCAAGTTTCATTTTTAGGATGTTTTTTTCAACGACGAATTCGCCTTTCTTTGCGTAGGTTACGCGGCTGACGCCTTCTTTGTCGCTTACTTCGTAAATGAATATGTTTTTCAATTTGTTTTCGTCTTTATCGGACACATAAAGGATATAATTCGGGAAGGTTTCCATAAACACGCCAGGCTCTATCAACGAAGAGATATTTTTAGGTTGTACGTTTTTCATCTGCACGCGGTAGCTGTAATGGAAGTAGGGGTCGATTTTATCGTTGATAATATAAAGGCAAAGAGAAAGGGTGAAGCCTATAATTAGAAAAATATTAAGGAGTTTCAAGGATGAAACACCGGCCACATTCATCGCAACTATTTCGTTATCGGAGATAATCCTGCCCATAGATAAAAGAATACCGAACAGGAAGGAAAACGGCAAAGTATAACGTAATAGGTTTACCAGGTATGGTGCGCATATTTTTAGAGCCATACCCAGGTCCATGCCTTTTCGTATCACCATCTGTGACGCCATCATTATATTTACAAGCAACATCAATAGGGTTGCAAAAAGCAGGGAGAAGAAGAAGGTAGTAAAAAAATCCTTTAAAATATAATTGCGTAATATTTTCATTCTTGCTCTATGTTTTTGAAAAGGTTATTACCGTAATACTCGCCCCTTTTTCTTTAAGCGCATAAGCGCATTCTTTAACGGTTGAACCGGTAGTAAAAATATCATCTACCAGTATAACTTTTTTGTTTTTTAAACCTTCCCGCGCCGTAAACGCGCCCTTTAGGTTTTCAAGCCGGCTGATTTTGTCTAATTTTGCCTGAGATGAGCTTTCTCTAGTAGCATAGATTATATCATCTTTAAAGCAAATTTTGAAATAATTTGCTAAATATTGCGCAAGCAACCCTGCCTGGTTGTAACCACGGTCGCGCAGTTTGGTTTTATATAAAGGAACCGCAGTTATCATATCGTAACCGCCCGGCGAAAACCCTATTCGCGTTAAATGCTTAGTCATTAAAGAAGCAAATAACTCAACAAGAAAATCGTAATTTTTATATTTAAAAGAGTGTATTAAATCCACAACAGGATTTTTATATTTTGTTATGCAAATCAATTTTTCGTAAGGGAACCTGTTTTTTACGCACTTGGCACATATTTTTTCTTTTTTATCTGTCAGCCGGTTTGAGCAAAAAGGGCATAGAGGAGGATAAATGAATTCAATCTGGTTGAGGCATCTTTGGCAAAGATATCCTTCGGTTATTTTTTCTTCGCAGATAAAGCAGATCCTTGGTACAAGAATGTTTATAGCTTTCGCCAGATAATCTTTCAACACAGCCCTTATTCTAAGGCCTTTTGCGTAATTTGTAAACCTCATTACTGCGCAGATGATCGCGGATGAAAATCACAGCACCGTTACTCTAGATGAATGTATCAAGGGTCGGGGCGGCCCGCACTCTATATTTCAATTGCATTAGGTTCATCTGCGACCATTCGCTTCCAAGTTTGTGATTATCTGTGTCATACATTGCAAAATTTGGCTTAGGGTAGTAGAATAAGCCTTCAAAAAGCCGGCCTGTCTACCAGGACGCCTTGTTGGGTCGCCGGCAGAAAAGGAGGGATTTATGAATAAGAAAACGGGTTTTTTAATTGCGATTATTATGTTTTTGTTGTCGGTTAATATATTTGCGCAAGAAATAAAATCAATTAAACTGCCCTTGCCTGATACGCGGGGAGGAAAACCTTTGATGCAGGCTCTAAAAGAAAGAAAGTCCAGCCGTGAATTTTCTAATAAACTGCTTTCTCCTCAGGTTATTTCGGATTTACTATGGGCGGCAGCAGGAGTAAATAGGGTTGAATCAAAGGGAAGAACTGCTCCTTCTGCCATGAATGTTCAGGAAATAGATATCTATGTTGCAACTCATTCCGGCTTGTACTTATATGACCCTTTTAAAAACAGCCTTGAGCTTATCGTGGCAGAAGACATAAGGGAAGTAACCGGCACTCAGTCTTTTGTTAAAGAAGCGCCGATAAACTTAATTTTTGTTGCAGATTTTTTACGCACAGAAGAATTGGAAGGGAATAAAGAGTCTATCGCAGCCTGCGATACGGGTTTCATCAGTCAGAACGTTTATCTTTATTGCGCTTCCAGCGGGTTATCAACTGTCGTACGGGGCTGGTTTGATAAAAAAGAACTTTCCAGGGCGATGAAACTTAAGCCCGGCCAAAAAATAATTCTCACGCAGACAGTCGGATACCCGAAGTAAATGATTTAGGGCAAACCCATATGGATAAAATATATTTTGATTATAATTCAAGCACCCCCATTGATAAAACGGTGTTTAAAAAGATGCTTCCATATCTTGAAGCTAATTTTGCAAATCCGTCTGCAATTTACAGTGTTGCGCAAAAGGCAAAGAACGCCATTGAGGATGCAAGAACTTTGGTTTCTAATTTACTTGGGGCAAAGCCCAAAGGGATAATTTTTACAAGCGGCGGCACAGAGGCAAATAATTTAGCGATAAAAGGATTTTGTTTCGCAAATCGCGGCAAGGGCAACCATATCATTACTTCAAAAATAGAACATTCTTCTGTTTTGAATGTTTTCAGTTTTTTAGAAACAAAAGGTTTTAACGTAACATATCTTGACGTCGATAGGCACGGCATAGTTAATGTGGATCAACTTGAAGGCTGCATAGGCAACGAAACTATCTTAGTTTCTGTGATGCATGTAAATAACGAAATTGGAACCATCCAGCCCGTTGAAAAAATAAAAGCTCTATGTGATAAACGTAAGGTATGTTTTCATGTTGACGCTGTGCAGAGCTTCGGTAAAGTGGCATTTGATGCATCGTTTGCTGATTTAATTACTGTTTCTTCCCATAAAATTTATGGCCCCAAGGGCGCTGGCGCGTTATGTGTTGGAAACTCGATAAATATCGAACCGCTATTACATGGCGGGCACCAGGAAGAGGGGTTGCGCCCTGGTACGGAAAATGTTAGTTCTATAGTTGGTTTCGGGGAAGCTTGCCGCCTGAGGCAGCAAGATATGAAAACAGAGGAAGTTAAAGTAAGAAAATTAAGAGATTCTTTAGAAAGCGGTATTTTAAAAGGCATAAAGGGCATAAAAGTAAATGGACATCCCGAAAAAAAGCTATATAATACTTTGAATATTTGCATTGATGGCGTTGAGGCGCAGAATCTTGTAATAAACCTGGATATGAGAGGTTTTTGTGCGTCCAGCGGTTCAGCCTGTCAGGCAAAAACGCCCGAAGTCTCCTACGTGCTTCGCGCAATGGGCATGTTACAAGAAGATTGTGCCGGAGCTTTACGTTTAAGTTTGGGTAAGTTTAACAAAGAAAGTGATATTCGCGCCTTAATTAGAACGTTACCGGAAATTGTAAATAATTTACGGGCATCAGGAAGCCATGGATAACATAATAGAAAAAATTTTAGAGTTAAAAGAAAAAAAGAAAGCGCTGATTTTAGCGCATAATTATCAGATTGCCCAGATACAGGACATTGCTGATTTTGTAGGGGATTCTCTTGAACTATCAAAAACTTCTAAAGGCGCAACCGCTTCCTTAATTGTTTTCTGTGGGGTGCGGTTTATGGCTGAAACCGCAAAGATACTGTCAAAAGAGAAAAAGGTGCTTTTACCTGCCCAAGCTGCGGGATGCCCTCTGGCTGAAACCATAAATGCCGATGATGTTCTGAACCTGCGTAAGTTACATCCAAATGCGTGGGTTGTAAGTTATGTTAATACCTCTGCCGAGGTTAAAGCTGCAAGCGATGTTTGTTGCACTTCCAGTAATGCCATAAATGTAGTTAAGAATGTTCCGACAAAAGATGTAATATTCGTGCCTGACAAAAATCTTGGGCATTGGGTAAAAAAGAATGTGCCTGAAAAAAATATAATATTATGGAATGGCGGTTGCTATGTGCACGAACAGTTTACTTTGGATGATTTACTTCAAGCAAGAAAGAAATTTCCGGAAGCAGAAATTATAGTGCATCCCGAATGCAGGAAAGAAATTCTTGAAAAATGCGATTTCGTTGCATCCACCGCGGGGATGCTCAAAAGAGCAAAACAGTCAAAAGCAAAAATAATCATTATAGGAACCGAAGAGGGTTTGTTGCATAAGCTGAAGAAGGAAAATCCGGATAAGCAGTTTTTTTCTCTTGGAATTTCCCGGACCTGCCTAAATATGAAAAAAACAACATTGAACGAGCTCCTTGTTTCTTTAGAAAAAGAAATATACGAAATAAATTTAGAGAAAGAAATTATCGAAAAAGCCGGGTTCGCTTTGGAGCGGATGGTGCAATATGTTTGAAGACTCAAAGAGGCTAACACGGCAAGAAGGGACGAAACGAAGAGGTAGTATAATTTTTAGGATAATTCTTTTCTTTGTCTCCATTGCTGTATTGTTGTTGGCCTATAATTCCCATAAAGAGCAGTTTTATATTTATAACAACTTCAGAGAGACCAAAGGAACCTTATTAAGTAATTCCACTATTATGAAGGTCGGGTCCCAATATCGCTCTTCATATGTTCAAAGATATTATCCCGTAGTGTCCTATAAATATCAAGTAGGCGCTTCAACATATACCGGTAATTCAATATGCGAGCCGGAGTTAGCAGGGTATGGAACTCATCAAGGGGCGGATAATTTTTTAAAAAAATATAAGGTTGGGACGAAATGCCCCGTTTATTATGATCCTAAAAAGCCATTCAGGTCGGTTTTAATTAAACGTAATCCCTACAGCGATTATATAATATTTTTAGTTGTCGCAGCAGTCATCTGGGTGATTATTATTTTTTACAGAGAAGAAGCGATAGAATCATTTAGAAACAGAGCAAAAAAATGGTTAAGATAATTTTTCATAGAAAAGCTGGCATCGGCAATAACAAATAAGCAAAACGCTGTTTTATCTAATTCTTTTACCCCCTGTTTCCCCCATTCGTAAATATGAAGAAAAAGTCCAAAGTCGCAGTTGGTTTAAGCGGAGGAATCGATTCGAGTTTCGCCGCTTATCTTTTGAAAAAGCAAGGCTATGATGTGTATGGCTTTACGCTAAAATTTTATCCTCAGGATAACCGGTGCTGCGATTTAGACGGGCTGTACCAGGCCCAGCGCCTTTGCAGCAAACTTGATATACCGCATTACACAATAGATGCTACGGATTTTTTTAAAAAAGAAATAGTTGATTATTTTGTAACAAGTTATTTGTCCGGGCTTACGCCTAATCCTTGTTCCTTTTGCAACAGGCTGGTTAAGTTCGGCTATCTTTTTGAGAAAATAAGAGCGATGGGTTTTAACTGCCTTTCAACCGGCCATTATGCCAATATAGTAAAGAGAAAAGGATCATTTTTATTAAGGTGCGCAAAAGATACCATAAAATCACAGGAGTATTTTTTGGCGCTGGTAAAGCCGCAAATTCTGCCTCACCTTATTTTTCCTTTAGGCAGTTACACAAAAGATAAAGTAAAAAAAATAGCCCAAAAAGAAAAGTTAATGTTTCAGGAAAGAAAAGAAAGCCAGGATATCTGCTTTGTGAAGGAAAAACAGTATTATTATTTCATAGAAAAAATGCTTAAAGAGCCGCAGAAGTACTATGGCGATATCATTCATATAAACGGGAAAGTTTTAGGAAAGCATAAGGGCATATATTATTTTACTTACGGCCAACGGACGGGCCTGGGTATTAGTTGGCATGAGCCGTTGTACGTTTTAGCGGTTAACGAGCAGCGTAACTGCGTTATTGTCGGAGAAAGAAAGTATTTAAATAAAGAAAGATTTAGCGTAAAGAACATAAATTTATTTATAGACTGGAAGAATTATTTTTCGGGGAATAATTTAACCGATATTAAAGTAAAAATACGTTATAACTCCAAATTCTACGATTGTATTCCGGAATTAAAAGGGGAGAAAATCCTGGTTACCATTAAAACCGCAGCTGAAGCAGTAACTCCTGGGCAAATCGCGGTTTTTTACCACAAGAATGCGGTTTTAGCCGCGGGTGTTATAGAAAAAGATGGCGACCTTAAATAAAAAGTATACTCTCTTAAGAGAAAAAATACTGGGCTTAAAGTCCGCTGTGGTCGCTTTTTCCGGAGGGCTTGACAGCACTGTTTTGGCAAAGATTTGTTTTGATTGTTTAGGGAAAAATGTAATTGCCGTAACCGCTAAATCCGCTACATACAGCTTGTCTGATTTGAAAGAAGCCGTAAAAATGGCAAAGTTGATAGGGATAAGGCATGTAATCATAAGAACAGATGAATTTAAGAATAAAAAATTTATTAATAACCCTCCAAACAGGTGTTATTGGTGCAAGCGCGAATTGTTTGCTAAATTAAGGGCCCTTGCGGGTAAGTATAAAATAAAGAATATTTTAGATGGCACAAATTGCGACGATTCTTTTGATGTCCGCCCTGGATTTGCGGCAAACAAACGGTTCAAGGTAATAAGCCCTTTTTTTGAATGCGGTGTTACTAAAAAGGATATAAAGGGATTGGCGAAAAGATTAAATATCTCTTCGGAAAAACCGGCCAACGCCTGTCTTGCTTCGCGGATATCGTTTTATGATGCAATTACTCTTCGTAAGCTTGAAAGAATAGAAAAAGCAGAAAGAATTTTAAAAAAGCATTTCACAAATAAAGGAATATTGCGCGCGCGCGATCATGGAAACATTTTACGCATTGAAATTGAAAAGAAAGAATGGACTAAGTTCTGTAATTCTGGTATAAATAATCTTGTAAAAAAACTGAAAAAAACCGGATATAAATATATAACATTCGATTTGGATGGGTATATCCCGGCAGGACTTAGATGATTACAGATTATTCTTTAAATTACAATTTCCAATGCACAGATTACAACAAATCACAATATCAAAATCACAACGGCCAAAATAAATTTTCTTTTTTGTAATTTTAGAATTGTTTATTGTGTATTGTTTGTGATTTGTGAATTGCGTATTGTGATTCAAAACTGTTTGTTAGCTAATCTTAAGAAGGAGGAATGATGAGCAGGAATGTTTTTTATCTAGCAACCTTGGCATTTATTATTTTTTTAGGTTGTTCTAAAGCTCCGAAAGAGGTTATGATTGATAGCTTTGAAGGCGTAATTGATAAGGAAACAGTTGATTATGGAACAGCAGAAGGTTCTTTATTGAAGGTAGAAGCTGATACCAGCAATAAGGTGTGCGGTAGCCAGTCGCTAAAGATTGACTATGAATTAAAACCGTCAGGGTATATGTGGATAGCTCGCGGATATGGCCTTGACGTAAAGGGCGCAGCCAAATGGGAGGTTTTACCGCAAGGCATAAAATGGCGCGCTTACAATGCGATAAGCTTACAAATGTACGGATCAAATTCCGGAGGGGTGATTGCGTTTGACATCAAAGATAAAGGCGGAGAAATTTTCAGGTATATAATCGACGATGATTTTACCGGCTGGAAAGAAATTGTCTGCCCGTTAAAAAATTTCTTTGCACGCACGGATTGGCAGCCGGATAGCGCAGCGAAAAATGAAATTTTAGATTTTCCTGTTATGAGTTTCCAGTTTGAACCGCGCCTTCCGGGGAATGGCGTTTATCGTTTTGATTGTGTAAAATTAGTACGTGTAAAGAAATAGCCGTAAGAGTTTATCGATAAAAAATTCATATGCACGCGGAATTTGTTGTCAAAAGTTGTTTCAATTCTCCCGGTTTAGGAGTGCTTGTCTCCGGAGAAATTATGGATGGGAATATTGAGGAGGGCGCGCAGGGAAAAACCCCGGCAGGCAAGCTTGTTACCATAGTGCGTATGGATATCCAGGGCGTTAAGGTAAAAACTGCCCGCATAAAGGAAAAGGTAAATATTGTTCTTAAGGGCGTAGCCATTTCAGATGTCAACCCGGGCATGAATATCAATTTTTTTTAACTCGTTTTTTATTGATAATTATTTTTTAAAGTAAATATGAGAAATAGATTAAAACGTTGGTTTAAATTACGTTTTTTCATCACTTATCCTTTCGGCCTGTTTGTTTTGTTTTTCTGCAGCCCCACTTCAGAGTCATTTAGCTCCGGCATTTGGCTGGTGATTGCAGGCTTAATGGTCAGGCTTTGGGCAAACGGCTACGCGATAAAAACTCATAAACTTACGACTTCCGGCCCTTATTCTGTCGTGCGTAACCCCTTATATCTTGGTACGATGCTGATTGCTATAGGTTTTATGATACTGCTGAATACTTCTTATGCGGGATTATTTTTTATAATGATTATGGCAGCAGTATATTACCGTACCATAAGATACGAAGAACGGGCGTTAACGGAAAAGTACGGAAAAGTTTATCTTGATTACA
>JALOBR010000057.1 GCA_023228195.1 Candidatus Omnitrophota bacterium | reverse complement strand
AATATATAGTTGAACCAAGAATATCCCACTTAACCGTAAGGCAATTGGCATCTTTAAGATAGCGAAAATATGTTCTTGAGGAACGCCTCTCGTAAGGAAAAATTTCCAGCTTTCCTCTTTCCAGGTTATTAAGATATGCGCTAGCTAAACCGCGAGCGGATAAATCCTCTGATGAAGGCCCAAGCAAGATCATCTTTTCCACGTTTTTCATCTTGCTTACTTCGGTAACCCATGAACCGCAGCTTATGTAAGGAGAAAGCCCGTCCCAGTCAGGATGATGGTCAAACACAATTACACCTATAGGATTAGTAAAACGGGATAACAATACGCTTGAAATGTGATGAAAATCACCTGAGCCATAAAGCGTTATTGCGTTATGCGACGAATTTTGAAGCCGTTTTTTTACGATGGCTAAAGTTTTTTTGGTTGCCAGATAGCGGCAGGAAGATGAAATATCTTTTAAATCAATTACCTCTACCGAATACGGAGGGATTTTATATTTCTGCAGGAGATTGGCTTGAGCCAAAACGCTTCCGTCAAAATCCAATATGCGTATTGAATTCGCGCAAAGCCCGGTTTCAGGTACAGAACACTTCATGATTATACCCGCAAGCAGAAAATACTAACCTTTAAGCGCTTTTACGAGTGCTTCTTCGAAAAGTTCAATCGCAAGGTCAATCTCGCGATTGGACATATAAAATGAAGGCGCAAGGGTAAACACATTCTTATAGTACCCGCCTATATCAAGTATGAGTCCGCGCTTTTTACCTTGCGCTGATAGCTTGCCGCTTAAACCTATTTCACAAATTTTATCAGTAAGTTCGCGGCTTGGAGTAAATCCGTCCGCCTCGCATATTTCAACCCGCAGCGCCAGGCCTAAACCATTCACATCGCCGATATTAGGATATTTTTTTTGTAAGGCCTTAAACCGTTGTATGAAATAATTTCCTTTCTGATTAATGCTTGTTGCAAAATCTGAATCTTCGATAATATTTAACGTTTCAAGCCCAACCGCTGTGCCGAGGGTATTGGAAGAAAATGTAGAATGAGTTGAACCTGGAGGAAAAACTCCGGGAGAAATTAATTCTTCTTTTGCCCATATGCCGCCTAAAGGATTGAGCCCGTTGGTTAAAGCTTTACCAAATGTAATAATATCCGGGGTAATACCGAAATTTTCTATCGCCCAGAATTTACCCGTCCGGTAAAAACCCATTTGTATTTCGTCATCAACCAGCAATATGTGATATCTATCCAATACTTTCTTTAATTCCTTAAAATAATCTTTAGGCGGGATGATATAACCGCCCGTTCCCTGGACAGCTTCTATATAAAATGCCGTGAATTCACACTCCTTCGCTTTTGCGTCGTAAACAGAATAATATTCGGATTCAAAAAGTTTTGCAAATTGCTTAACACAATACATACCGCAGGTTTCTTTTTCTTTTTCATAAAAACACCGGAAACAATACGGATATGGCAGAAAATTAGCACGATTTGCGAAATGCCCGAAACACCTGCGGTATCTATAACTTGAAGTAATAGAACTCACCTCAAGGGTCCTTCCGTGATAACTACCGAAATACGCAAAAACTAAATTTTTTCCCGTCGCATTTCGTATCAATTTCATTGAATCTTCAAGGGCCGATGCACCGCCTACGCTAAAATGCACTCTTCCTTTGGTGTTAAATTTTTTTTCGTTAATTCGGCACAATTTGGTAGCCAGTTCAATTTTTTCTTTATGTAAATACTGGCAGGCAAGCTGCGGAAGCTTATCTATCTGATTTTTTAAAACTGAGTTTAAACGTTCATTGCCATAGCCGAAATTTGCCGCGGAATACCACATTTGTAAATCAAGATATTCAATGCCGCTATCGTCATACAAAAATGAGCCTTGCGAACGTTCAAATATCTTTGGCTCTTTAGAATAATGGACGGTATCACCCCAGGAACAATATTTTTCTTCAAGTTTTAAAAGGTCGCCTTGTGAACGTAGCGGCACTTTTGTTTGTCTTTTCATTGGGCAATCTCCTTTAAGTAATTATACACAACCGCCAAAGTATCGAATTTGATACACTTTCTTTTTTGTTTCCTAAAATGTTTAAGCAAACTTGCCTTGGCAAATACAATATCCGCGCATCCTGCGGCACAAATATCCGAAATGCCGTCTCCGATATAGATAGTAATTTTATCGTCAATACCAATTTTAGGCAAGTGGCTTTTCTTACAATTTGCGCACTTAGGGCAGCGTTTATTGAAATGGGGAAAATCAAGAAACAATTTATCTTTGTTGAATTTTAATCTGTTTGAATATATCTTTACCCCTTTTATGCCGTTGTTCTTTAAAATATTATTGATGATAAACGAAGAGCTGTCGCTGACTATGCAAACAGAAGCTTCGCGGCGTTTAAGAAAGGTGAGTATCTTGGAAAAATATTTATCTATTTTTATTGTCGAAAGGTAACGGATAAATTCGGCTTTTTTAATTCTTACTTCATTGAATTGCCTCTCCAGGCACTCCTTAGAGCCGATTTTCCCGTTTTTCCAATCTTTCTCAATTTTATGCCATTTTTTATTTATAGAAAAACGCTCTACGATATCATCAATGACATCAAACGGGGTAATTGTATTATCGAAATCAAAGAAAACGGCACATTCTGATAATGGTAATTTATAATTATTTTTGTTGGGGTTCTTGGCGGGATAAACCGTGTTGGCCTCTAAACTGCCTCGCTTCCTTTTAGGCAAACTGTATTTATCATTAATAAGCAAAGCTTTAATACTCACCGTTTCCGCCCGGAATTTTCATACTAATGCGTAACGCGCAATTATTATTTTCCCGATCCAATCCGCGAATCCGGTAGCTGCCCGCTTTGGCGGGAATAAGAATTGAGCTTGCTTTACTTAAATTAGCAACCCAATTACTGTCTAGAGACGTGATTTCAAGTGAACCTTCAATCCCCATTAACACCTCAAAGGCGCCACGGCTGTCAATTTCAATCGGCGAAACTGCGCCTGAATCCGCACTCAGCCGTTCGACCCTTAAAGCATTATGCGTCTTAACGACATCAAGCCCGCGCGTTTCTGTCGGCTGCCATAAACCGCGGCATTCTTTCTCCAACTGATTGCCCTGCTTACGATTGTAATCAATAGATGCCAGGCCTTTCTTAATATGCGTCGGGCGGTGCCTGCGAAAATCATACATACGGTAGGTTAAATCGCTCGATTCAGTAATTTCTACCGCTATTGAACCGCCTGTCCAGCAATGAAGAACGCCCGAAGGTATACGATAAATTTCTCCGGGTTTAACATAAATTTTATGCGATAAATCAAGTATATTTTCTTCCTTACCTATCGCTTCCTCAAACACCTTACGCGTTACCCCATCTTTTAAACCAAGGTATAATGCGCTTTCCGCATCTTCATGCAAATCCAAAACTATGAAAATTTCTTCTTTACCCGGGTCAACTTCTCCTAAAGCCTTAGCTGCCGCAACTGATGGATGAAGATGCGCTGACATATGTTTATGCACGTCAACAAATTTAACCAAAATTGGGAAATCCTGCCCAAAATGTTCCATGACAGCTTCGCCTAAAATTAATCCGGCCAAGCGCCTGTTTTTGAGCAAATCCATAAAAGTAAAAATACTGCCGTTTGGCATCATAACGCGCGAAGGATATTTTTTATGTCCGGAAATTTCCCAGGATTCCGCCGCAATACAGCTATTTTCATCATAAGGAAGCCCTTTCATTTCGTAAAGATGATACCCCCCCCACATATAATCAGCGAAATTGCCTTCAATAAATTTAATCGGCTGCTTTGTCAGGAAATCAATTTCTTCAGGGCTTAAAGCAAGCGCCTGCTGGAGGCTTGAATCAACAGAATCATTTTTATTAATACTCATATTTTTATGCTTGCTGACTGGCAAATAAAAAACGAATACCTTCATTAAACGGCCTTGGGGTATCCACATTTACCATATGGGTGTTTAAAGGCTTCGCTGCAACTCCAGCTTGCTCAATGCCGATGATAGGATAAGAAAACGAGCGCCCGGTTATTTTATTTTTTATTGCTGCAATTCTTTCTGCCATTTCCTGCTTATTCAATCCTTCCGGGCCGTTTGTCTGGTATATTCCGGCTGCATCATAGTCAAGAAGCTTTAATAACGTTCTGGCGGCATCTTCCAGCAATAACGGATGCTTAATTTGAACATTATCCGCCTTAAGAGGTTCAGGCTTATCCAGGCTCGCAATAAGCTTGCTTACGGTCGTTTCTTTGTCGTAAGGCCCATTGTAGCCATAAAGAGCGCCCAAACGTATTACCAAACTATCCGGAAAATTCTTCAGAGAGACATTCTCTCCTTCTAATTTAGTCAAACCGTAATAATTTATAGGATTAGCTTTTGAACCAGAGCCATAAGGCCCGTTGCTTCCGTCAAATACATATTCGGAAGATATATAAACGAATTTACAATTCTTGATATAACGCGCAATCATCGAGACGGCATCGACGTTTAACGTTCGCGCTTTATCTTTTTTATTCTCGGCAATATCCGCATTAGCTTCACCGGCAACATAGATTACGATATCGAAATGGGGATACTTTGTGAAATATGCTTTTATTTCTTCTTCGCAAGTAACATCCAATTTATCAAAACCAAAAGAAGATGCCTTGCTAAAGCCTGTCCCTTTAACACTTTTGTATTCTTTAGTAAAGGCGCGGTAGACTGCGTTTCCAAATAAAGAACTCGCGCCCACAATAAGGACGGATTTATCACGCTTACCGGAGTTGCCCTTTTCAACAAGAACAAATTGAAGTAAACCTGAAAGCTCAGGTATTTCCTCAAGTTTACGAAAATCTTTCATATTTATAACGCTTAAAATCGGTATGGATTTTTGCTCAATCAGCTCACAAAGCGCAGAAATAATATTTTCATCTTCCAACGCTTCTCCTATGGCGGTAACAAGCAAAGCCACCTTGCCTTCGGCTGTCTGAATGTCCTGGATAATATTTTGAAAATTAAATCCCGCCTGCTCTCTGTCTGCAGCAATTAGTGCCCCGATGTCCAGCCAAATAGCGCTAACGTCAAGCTTGCCTCCGGAAAAATTTAACAACGCCTCAGCGGCTAACCCTTCTCCTTGCTCGTAGGACTCCGAAATAAATACGGCATTGCCTGACAATTTAAGAAGGCTTACTGCCCGAATAACGTCTTCGCCAGGACGGGAATTTTTAGAATAAATGCTTTTCGGATGAAAAACCTTTACGCCCGCATTGGAATATTTTTCCTGGATACAAATCAATGATTGCGTTATATTGTTATTTGTTTTATGCACAATTCAGATTTTTTCAAAAAATTTAATTAAATATAACATAATAACGCACGGATATCAATAAAATCTTTAAAAAAATGCCCAAAAATTCCGGACAACAAAATCTACAGATTAGCTTTCAGCAGGTTCTACTTTCCAGGAAATCAGCTTATTCCCATTATCAAAATAAAGATATATTCTGTCGGATTTAAAATAATTGGTAGGATGCCGATAAAGCAATATTTCTTTTATGCCGACACTCTCAGGTTCTGGCTCTTTTGTTAGCACCGGTTCACTGTATTTGGCAATTATAGAGCGCTTTAATTGGCCTTTAGCAAGCGCGTTGTTTTTTATATCTTCGTTTAACCTGTTAAAGCCTCGTTCCTGTTTTGCCAGGTAAATCTCTATTTGTTTCTGGCTGTCGGCAACGCGCTTAAGAGTAAGCAGCTCGTTTAAATGCGTTACTTTAGCGCAACCGCATAGCAGAACAATAACTAAATAAACGGGTATTCTCATTTAACTATTTTTGCTTCCATGTATAGCGGCCGCCTTCATAAACTTCAAACCAATACCCGTTGGGAGATCTTTTATAATCGTCATCAAAAAATACCTTGGCAGTCTCTGAAACGTCAACGCCGTTTTTCTGCGCGATCGCCTTGTATATCGTTCTTCTATCGGCATTTTCTTCTGCGATAGCGCTTTCTACGGTATTTTTCAAATCAGCAAGTATATTTTCTTTTGCAACAAACTGGAGATAAGCGTCTTTATTTTCACCGATATAACCTTTTTCGAAATATTTTTCAATTGCCCCTATTCTGGATTTTCTACGTTCGATAGCCGCAGTAACATCAGCGGAATATTCCTGCGCGTAAGCTTCACCCATCATTAAAATAGCATTTATCTGTTTCTGGGCAGGGCCATAAAGCTGGTCTTGAATCGACTCAACATCTTTGGCAACATGCTGGTACACATCAACACGCATATTTATGTCTACTTTTAACGGCTGGGAAGTTTGAAGGTTAACCTTAGCGCAGCTCATTAAAACAATCGCCAAAAAAACGAAAAATACTTTTTTCATTACATACCTCCTAATATATCATGAAAACTGATTGTTATATTCCTTTTGCCCATTGTATCCGACGTAAAATCCAGAGTAAGATTTAACGCGCTGGCTTCTTTTTTCGCGCTGATAATCCCTATATTATACTCATAATTTTTAAAATTATCAATCAAAGCGTTGTAGGAAGCCGCGTCAAGATAGCTCTTTAAAAACGTAAATGAAGATTCTTTTTTTACGTTTATGAAGCCATTCCTCTTGTTCTTAAAGCCTGCCTCAACTTCGCTTATCATAAATGCGCGGGCACAGGCTTTTAATGAGCCATCAAACAGCCCCCTGAAAGCCGCTTCTTCAGAAGCGAATATGTCGACTATTTTCTCGAATGAAACATCCTGGAATCTAGCGCCAACACAAAATTTATCATATCCGGAAAAATCGCATTTCGCGCTGACAAGCGCATCCGCTCCTAAAAATGGGTTTTTTGCCCTTGGAAACAATAATTGGTTTACCTCTGATTTTATAGGTATAAAGAAATCCTTAAACTCTTTGTCTTTAATCCGTATGTTTGGAATTTTAAGCAAATATCCGTTTTGCTTGAATTTGTTAAGGCGTAAATTTGTTATTTCGAAATCCTGCGATTTAATGAAGAAATCAACCACACTCGCATCTTTTAAAAAAATCATATCCGACCCCACATCGGCAATAATTGAAAAACTCGAATTCATCTCCAAAGATTTACTTTTTAAAATAATGTTTAATTTTTTCAGGCTTAACTGAACGGGCTTGGTAAAAACGGGTAAACTCTGGTAAGCCCTGGCTTTACTTGAATCAGTTTTTATGTTTTCGAATGGCTCTATTTTAAAATTAACATCCGAAAGGATAACATCACTAAGATAAAAATATGGTTTTTCTTTTTGAGCCTTAAACTTTATTGTGATGTTTTTTGCAATTATATTAAAATCTTTAGCGTTTATCGCCACGCCTTCAACGCCCACAGAATTAAACCATAAATTAGCCTTTTTAATTCTACATTCCGCATTTAAACTTTTACCCACATAACTTTCAAGATAAATTTTAAAGATGTGATTCCTGAAACCAACAAGAGACAAAAACACTATCACAAAAACGAGCAGAAAAATTTTAATTATTTTGCCCAGCATTATTTAAGTCCTTTCATGAATTCCGGATATGATTTGCGTAACATAAGCCCAATAGGCATCTTTCAGTAAGGGATTTTCTCGCCCTTCAATACCTCGGGGATATCAGATGCGTCTATGCGCAGGCCGCCGTCATGCTCTATTTTAATAGTATAAATTATACCGGGTATGAATTTTGTGCCCGGTGCTTCTATCTGGGCATTCTTAATGCCACCACTCAATCCCGCTTTTGAGCTAAGGGCATATCCCCAGAAATTTTTCCATATTTTTTCTTCGAAACTATTCCGTGAATTTGAAATCTTATACCCTCTTGGAACTTCATTTACGCTTGCCAAATCAAAAACTTCGGTATTTTTATCATTAAGCATAAATATTTTCCAAAAAAGATAAACGCTCTTACCACGCAGGCTATCTCCTGATTCAACGCAAGAATCAGTAAATCTTACAACCAACGATTGGAATTGAATGAGATTTCCGGAAAAAGTAAAATATTTTGGCGCAAGCGCTTTGCCCTTAACATCGAATTCAACAAACTTTATGGTAGTAAAATCGCGGTTTTCAAGCACATCATGCTTTACCTTGGTAACCATAACCTGCGCAATGCGCGAATCCGCATTTAAGCGGTTAATAACCTGCTTTAAAATCTGGTTTTCGATAAAATATTTGATGCCGAATTGATAAAAAATAACCCCAAAGGCTATTATGAGGATAAGGATTGCTGGATATTTTATCTTTCGCATATAATGTTTGAGATGACAATTGACAACCAACAAGACATCTTGCTGTCTATGGTTCTATCCCATTTATTCCTGAATTACCCGAATCTCTTATTAACACAAGAATTGCCGCTTGTGAGGCAACCATATAGTTCTTTTTGTTAAAAGTAATCTCTATCGCCTGGTCACGTAAGAATATACAATAATCCCCTAATTTTGCCTGAAGCGGAAAATATTTCTTTTTGGAATTATTGGTAGCCCAAGGTTCTTCTTCAAGAAGTGCAGGGTCATAAACCGGGTAACCCGGCCCAATCTGCACAATTTTTCCTGTTTGGACCTTCTCCCTTTCCCGAACGTTTTGCGGCAGGTAAAGCCCTGATTCGGTCTTTTCACCTTCATCAGGCTCAATCAGCACTTTGTCGCCGACTAGAAGTAGTTGTTTGGACATGTTTTATTTAGATAGCATATAGCGTTTGGCGGACAGCAGATAAAAAACTATCTGCTCAACGGGTTGAAAACCTGTTAGACTGCAATCTGCCATCTGCTATCTGTTCAAATATTATAGTACAAACATTGAATTATACAATAATCTTTGCATTTACAGGCAAAAGTGATATATTTTTGATATGTAGGTAGATACAGGAAATTAGAGACTTATTTTTACTATAATTAACACATAGGAGGTAGGAGATGGAAATGCAGGTGGCTAGGCCAAAAGTATATGCGTGGTTTGTTGCTTATTGTATTTTAATGTGCGTATTATATTTGTTTGTAATAGGCTTAGGGTTCATGTATCCAAGAATCGCTGAATTAGCCGGCGACAGCCAGAGAATAGCTACTGCTACGTTTGTCGGCCCGCTTTATACTATTTT
>JALOBR010000056.1 GCA_023228195.1 Candidatus Omnitrophota bacterium | reverse complement strand
GCGAACGCACATCTATTTCCCAGCCTACAAGCCGGGATGCCAGGCGCACATTTTGACCGCGTTTGCCTATAGCTAACGATAACTGATCGGAAGCAACAAGCACTCTGGCTCTTTTGACTTCCCTGTCCAATTCGATACGCGAAATAATCGCAGGCGCCAAACTTGCTTTTATGAACTCTTTTATGTCGTCGCTAAAACGGACTATGTCTATCTTTTCCCCTCTTAACTCCTCTATTATATTCTTTACCCTAGAACCACGCATACCAACGCACGCGCCTACGCAATCAACCTTGTCATCTTTGGAAATTACGGCTATCTTTGTCCTTTCGCCTGCCTCACGGGCAATAGACCTCACCTCTACAACGCCTTCAAAAATTTCCGGCACTTCAAGCTCAAAAAGCTTCTTAACCAGCCCCTCATGACGCCTTGAAAGGATTATTTGTGTTCCTTTATCTTTTTTGACTTCATAAACAAAAGCCTTTACCCGTTCTCCAAGCCTGAACTGGTCTTGCGGCGAAAGAAAAGAATAAGGAATTATTCCTTCGGCCTTTCCCATAAGGTCAAGTATAACGGCTCTTTTTTCGATACGATAGACAACCCCGCTAACGATGTCGCCTTCTTTTTTCTTAAACTCGGCATATACGTTGTCTTTTTCTGCTTCACGTATTTTTTGTATAATTACCTGCCTCGCAGTCTGAGCCGCAATGCGTCCAAATTCTCTTGAAACCACCTCTTTCCCCCCTATGTAAACACAAATATCGCCCTTTGCAGGGTCTATCTCTACCTGTACGTCTTCAGAGGTTGAGGTAATTTTAGCGATTTTTTTTGCGGCTACAGTTAAAGCATGCTTTACTGCTTCAAGGAGCACATTTTTATCCAAGCCTTTTTCTCTCTCTAATTGTTCTAAGATTGTTAAAAACTCTTTATTCATTATGATCAAACCTCCTGATTAATGCCGGCTCTTTGATTGCTCTAAATCAAACCTGGCCTTGCCAATTTTAATTTTTTCTAATTCTACTGTATATATTTTATCTTTTGCTTTTAATACTACGCTGCGTTCACTTACGTCGATTATCTCTCCTTCTACATATGCCTTAGTATCTACCGGGCTGTTAAGCCAGATGCCTACAATGCTTCCTTTTATCCTTAAAAAATCTTTATAATTTTTAAGCGGGTGGTCCAACCCCGGAGAATTTACCTCCAGAGTGAAATTCTCACCCAGCATTTTACTTCCTTCGAGAAAATTAAATATTTTCCTGTTCAACGTGGCGCATTTATCTATTGAGATTCCGCCCGCGCTGTAATCGACGAGGCAACGTAACGAATATTGGTTTCCATAAAAAGAAAACTTAAAATCAACAAGCTCAATCCCCTCTTCTGCAGCCATTTCTTTAATTTTTTCTTCCAGCTCTTTTCCAAGATTATTTTCCATATTCGTTATTTAAAAAATTTACAAGTTCTTCCTCGCTCATGCTTAGTTTTTGCCTGGTCTTCCTGATTTCTAAATCTATTTTTTTAGAATTTGCATAGTTTTTTCCTATGATAACGATATGGGGATTACCCAAAAGATAAGCATCGTTGAATTTTACTCCTGCCGGCTCACTCCTTTCATCAAGCAGAACCTTAAACCCGCTTGCCTCAAGCGTTTCGCTTAAAGTTGCAGCCTGAGCGAGAAGTTTTTCGTCTAAACAAACAATCTCGGCATCAAAAGGACTGATTGCTTTTGGCCACATTATGCCTTTTTCGTCATAATTAGTTTCAACTATCGCAGAAAGCAACCTGCTTACACCTATACCATAGCAACCCATAATTACAGGCTTACGCGTTCCGGTATTATCCAGGAAAAGAGCCTCCTGGGCTGATGAATATTTTGTTCCAAGCTTAAATATGTGCCCGATTTCAATCATCCTCCGTTCTTTCAGTTTTGCTTCACAATCGGGGCAGTTGGACATATCTTTAAAATGCCTATCACATTTTTCGCAATGACAAAGAACATCTTCTCCGATTTCTGCCGGAACCATAAATTCATGAGAAACGTTTCCTCCCATTGCTCCGGGATCAGCTTCTGTCATTATAAAGTTCAAACCGCATTCTTTAAATATTGCCTGATAAGCAGAAAGCATACGATCGTAATTTACAGCCAGGCCTGCTTCGTCCACATCAAAGCTATAAGCATCTTTCATTATAAATTCGCAGCTTCTTACTATGCCGAATCTCGGGCGGGTTTCATCCCTGAATTTTGTTTGTATTTGATACAAAATACACGGCAATTGCTTGTAAGAAGATATATGCTTTTTTACTATTTCAGTAACTTCTTCTTCATGCGTAGGCCCAAGGACAAGAGTCCGGTTCTTTCTGTCTTTAAACTTAAACATTACTTCAGAGAGCACCTGGTCACGGCCTGTTTTCTGCCACATTTCAATGGGCTGGAGCGCGCTCATTAAAAGCTCCTGTGCGCCGTTAGAATTCATATGCTTCCTTATAATGTTACTTATGTTCTCAAGCACTCTGTAGCCTAAAGGAAGGTAAGAATATATGCCGGATGAAATCATATACAGGAAAGAGCCTTTAAGCAGCAATCTATGGCTTACACATTCAGCAACTTTCGGGTCTTCTCTTAAGGTAAAAATGAAGCTTTTTGAGTATAACATAGTTAGGAATTATTTATCTTTAAATATATCCTCGCTTAATTCAACGCCTTTTTTCTTGAACAACGGGAAAAATACCGGAACATTCTTTGCTTTAAATGAACCCATTACTTTTCCATCCAGCTCAACTTTATCTATTTCGTAACGGAAAATATCGTTAAGAATTATTTCTTCTCCGTTTAAGCGGTCAATAACTTCCGTCATATAAGTTATCTTTCTTGTACCATCAGTAAGCTGATCATGTTGTATAATTAAATCTACGCCTGATGCGATTTGTTTTCTTATAGCCCAAACCGGCATATATAAGCCGGCATAGAGCGCGGTTGTCTCAAGCCTGGTTAATGCATCGAAAGGGCTTGATGCATGTATTACCGCAAGGCAGCCCCGGTGTCCGCTATTTAAAGCCTGCAGGTAATCCATCGCTTCTGCCCCTCTTATTTCACCTAGAATAATCCTGGTAGGCCTCATTCGCAAAGTATTAATAAACAGGTCCCTTATTTCAATTGTACCCTTGCCTTCAATGTTAGGCGGACGCGTCAATAAACGCACAACGTGTTCCTGTCTTAGCGTAAGCTCAAGAGTATCTTCAATAACTATAATTCTTTCCATCGGACTTATATACGCAGAAAGCACTTCAAGAGTCGTGGTTTTACCGCTGCCGGTAGCACCTGAAAAAAGGATATTCACTTTTGCCTTAATGCAGGCAACCAGAAATTTAGCCATTCTTTCGTCAATGGTTCCCAAGTCAACTAAATCATTTACTAAACTTATGCTGCGCAAGAATTTTCTGATAGTTACTGTTGCGCCGCCTACCGAAAGCGGCGGGATAATGACATTAACACGGGAACCGTCTGTTAGAGAAAAATCCACGTACGGGTAAGATTCATCGACGCGCCTGCCGGCAGGAATAAGCATCTTTTCAATTGCGTGGCGCAAGTGGATCTCGTCATCAAACTTTACGTCAGTTGCTACCTTTCTGCCGTTTTTTTCTATATAAATTTTAAAAGGCCCGTTTATCATTATCTCGGTTATATTAGGATCATCCATTAATTTCTGAAGCGGTCCCCAACCTAAAAATTCATCGCAAAGTTCCTTTATGACTTTTTCTTTTGATTCGTTATCAATTGTGCGGCCTTTTTCTTTTTCCCAGAAATCAAATATCTTTGTTATGCGATCGCGAATGATTCCTTCCTCGAGCTTGGCATCTGCACCGCCTAAAAAACTTAATTCTTTCCGCAAATCTTTTTTAATAGCTTTTATATCCATATCCGCCTCGCTTCTTCAAGTAAATCTTTTATTATATTATTTTCGTCACTCTGCCTTAGAATTTTACCCTTCCTGAATATAACGGCTTTCTTCTTCCCAAAAGCGGCACCTATATCAGCTTGGTAAGCTTCGCCCGGCCCATTCACGACACAACCCATAAGTGCAATACGGATAGGCGCGCTTAGCCCAGAATTTTCGAGTTCTTTATTGAATTTTTCAACTATATCTATCAGTTTCACCTCGCAACGCGAGCAAGTCGGACAAGATACAATTTCAGGCCCGTATTTTCGTAGATTCAAAGCCTGCAGAATGTATTTTGCAACTCTTATCTCCCAAAATGATGGAGCGGTAAGAGAAACTCTTATAACATTTCCAATACCTTTAGAGAGAAGCCCGCCCAAGCCTATTGAGGATTTAACTATGCCGTTTAAAAATGAACCTGTGGCTGTTATCCCCAAATGAAGAGGGTAATCGAACTCTTTAGAAAATAGCTCATTCGCGATTATGGTAGAAGCCGCGTCAGAGCCCTTTAAAGATACCATTATATCAAAGAACTTTTCTTTCTCCAATATCCTAAGATAACGCCCTACAGAATTAACCATTTGCCTGGCGAAAATTCTGGGAGAAGAAAAATCCTTCTTAAACCCGCCGGAATTTACCCCAACCCTTATGGGAATCTTGCGCATCTTGGCTTCTTTGGCTACCTGTCTTACCTCATCTGCTTTACGTATGTTTAAAGGATTAAGGCGTATTCCGTCAAAACCATTGCCTATCGCAGCTAATGCAATTTTGTAATGAAAATGTATATCGGCAACAATAGGCACCTTTATTTCTTTTTTAAGTACTTTTGCTATTTTAGCATCCGTCTCCTCGCGAACCGCAATACGCAAAGCCTCAACTCCTTCTTTTTCGAGCGACTTCGCTTCCGCGATAAGCCCCTTAATGTCCTGGTAGGGCGTCTTAAGCATGCCCTTTATCCTCACCGGATATTTTGAGCCTATCTTTAAATTACCTAACGTTACTGTTCGTGTCATATTTTTTTGGAAAGCTATCAGCTTTCAGATATCAGATGTCAGCTGAAATCTGACGACCGATGGCTGACGGCTGCTTTAGAACCATTTTCCCCATATTTTTGGGCCAAACCTGACGATATCGTTATAAAAAACAAATACTACGATTAATCCTATCAGCACAAAACCGATACGTGTAAGTAAGTTGTCTGCTTTCTCGCTTAACGGCTTGTTTCGTATTTTTTCAACAAGAAAGGTTAAAATGTGCCCACCGTCAAATAAAGGAAGCGGTAATAAATTTACTATGGCCAAACTTACGCTTAAAATCGCCATAAAGTTGATAAGCGGGAGCAGCCCCAGCTTAACCGTGTCGGCAGTAATTTTATAAATGCCTAGCGGCCCTGTTACTGCATCCTTTAAGGGAAGGGTTCCAAGAATCATCGCTCCAAAACCTCTTATAGTAACAGACGATATTCTCCAAAGCTCTTCCCATCCCTTTATAAATGCCTCAAAAAAATTATATTTGACCATTCTAGTTTTAACAAAAGGGTATACACCGATAAGAGAAATAATTTTTTTCTTGCCGTTTTCATCTATGATTTCTTTTTGTTCGCATGGCACAGTAAATGAAAATTCTTTGCCGTTACGTTCTATTTTAAGAATAACCGGTCCTTTGGAATTATAGATAATATCCGTCATCTCTTCCCATTGCTTTACCTCTTTACCGTTAACAGAAAGTACTTTGTCTTTTTCCTGTATGCCCGCCTTTTGCGCCGGATAGTTTTCTACCAGATTGCCAATAGTTGTAGGAACATAAACGGAAATACCTATCGTGTAAACCTTTTTCTTCGCGCCAAACTCATCAAGAATCTCATCTTGAACGGTTGGAACATCAAATACTATAATTCTATCGTTTCTTTTAACTTTTAGCTCCACCGCATTTTTGCTATTATAGATTTTTTTCTCAACTTCATCCCATGCCTTAACGGGCTTGCCGGAAATAGCCACAATTTCATCGCCCTTAAGTACTCCCGCGCTTTGAGCCGGAGAATTTGCTTTTACGCTGCCAATTACCGGGTCAATCTGCCTATAAGTCATGCCTAACATGGCAATACACCAAAAAAGCAAGAGAGCAAAACAAAAATTAAATAACGGCCCCGCAAATACAATTTTTATCTTTGCAGACACCGGCTTTGAAAGAAATTCATAATCAGCGCCTTTTAGCTCGTAGCGGTTATCGCCTGCTAATTTAACGTAACCGCCCAAAGGAAACAGACAAACCACAAAATCCGTTTGTTTTCCTTTTCTGGTAAATAACACCGGGCCGAAACCAATTGCAAATTTTTCTACTTTAACTTTGTTCATCCTGGCGGCGAGAAAATGCCCAAACTCATGCGCAACCACAAGAATGCTCAAAATAATTATAAAAATAAGAAAATTCATAATGTCCTCAAATATTCCTTTGTTTTTTCTTTCGCCCAGGTATCCCAATAAAAAACATCATCCAATGTCTTAAGCTTAGCTTGTTTGTAATGCGAAAACATATAATTCATTGCCTTATATATATCGGTAAATTTTATTTTGTTACCTAAAAAATATTCTATTGCCACCTCATCACAACCATTTAAAACTGTAAGCGAATTCCCGCCACGCTTAGCGCCGTTAAGGACTATATCCAAAAGCGGAAACTGTCTTACCCTTAAAGGCTCAAACGTAAGAGAAAGCTTGCCTTTAAAATTTAAGGTTTGCAATGCGTCTATACGCTTAGGGTAGCTTAAAGCAAACGAAATCGGTATCCGCATGTCCGGCGGATACATGCAGGCGAAAAGCGTTTTATCTTTAAACTCAACCAACGCATGAACGTTCGATTCTCTATGAATGACTATACCGATATTTTCATAAGGTAAATTGAAAAATTGATGAGACTCTACAACCTCAAAACCTTTATTAACTAATGTTGCGCTGTCAATGGTTATCCTTCTGCCCATACGCCAGGTAGGATGCGATAATACTGTTTTTACGCAAACCCTGCTTAAATCTTTTGGTTTGTAATCAAAAAGCGCGCCCCCTGAAGCAGTTAAATATACTTTACTAAAATTATTCTGCGATGCAGAAAGCTGAAATAACGCATTTATCTCACTATCGACAGGCAAAATTTTAGTTTTAAATCTCTTCGCTTTATCCAAGACAAAATCCCCCGCAGTAACTATAGACTCTTTATTGGCAAGAGCAATTTTCTTTGCATGCTCGATATTTATCATAAGAGGCTTAAGCGCGGAAATGCCTGAAATCGCCATAAGCGAAGTATCACAATTAATGGACGAAAACTCACGAAGGCCAATCTCGCCTTTAAATAATTTTATTTTTTTATTAAGGTGTTTAATCTTTCCGGCGCTTTCTTCGTTAACAACACAAACATAAGAAGGAGAAAATTCTTTTATTTGAGCGCAAAGCGCACCGACATTGCTATGCGTACATAGGCCAAGCACCTTAAAATCTTTTTTATTTTTCCTTATAACATCCAGGGTGTTTTTGCCTATAGAGCCTGTCGAGCCAAAAATATTTATCGTTTTCATGCTATTTTTAAAAATTTCTTAATAAATTCTGGGTTAAATTATAAAACCGGGAGAGATAAACTTTCTTTCATCATCGTGACATAAAGATAGAAAGTAGGGGCGGTAAAAATTATGCTGTCTATCACATCAAGAACACCCCCCATACCGGGGAAAATTTTTCCTGAATCCTTAACCTGGCAATCCCTTTTAAGCAGGGATTCGAACAAATCTCCAAGCTGAGAAATAATCGCTAATATGATAATTAAGAAAAATTTCTCCCAAAAACCTATACTTTCTATAAAAAAAGAAAAGATAACTCCCACTACAAGACTGGTAAAGAATCCACCGACCGCGCCTTCGAGCGACTTCTTGGGGCTTATCCTTTCAAGAAGCGGCGTTCTTCCGTATTTTCTCCCCCATAAATAGGCCCCTATATCCGAGGACTTTGTAACTACCACCAAAAACGCTACCAACAAGGCGCCCTCGGGAAGCTGCCTTACTCTTATTAAAAAACTAAAACACCAGGAAATATAAATAATACCGAAAACTGTCGTTGAGAGAGATAATACCGCCTGATGAGTTTCTTTTTTTGTAATCTCAAGGACAAAAAGGACAAAAAGCCCAAGGACTGCGAACAAAAACTGCCAACCTTCTTTTATTGAAAAATGAAAATATATTGTTATGGGTATAAGAACGCCGATAACTATGCCAAAAAGCTTAAATAATTTTACGCCTTTTTTCTCAACCATATAAAAAAACTCATACAACCCCGCGACTATAAGTAACGTGACCATAAACCCGCAAACAGGGTAATAGACAGACGCCAAAACTACAACTACGCCTAAAAAGAATGAACTTGCCAACCTCTTACCCATGGACTTCGCCAAATCTCCTTTCTCTCTTGGAATAAATTCCAATTGCCTTATCTAGCTCTTCTTTTGTAAAATCGGGCCAATAGATATCCGGGAAATAAAATTCCGTATAGGCAAGATTCCAAAGCAAAAAATTGCTTATGCGCTCTTCACCCGAAGTCCTTATAAGCAGTTCGGGATCAGGCAAACTGCCCAATTCAAGATAACTTCCAAAAGACTCCTCCGTTATCTGCTCCCTGGTTATTTTGCAGCCTTGAAGGTCTGCCAAAACCTTTTTTACCGCCTCTACTATATCCCACCTGCCACCGTAGTCTATTGCAATATTAAAAATGAAATCGTTATTTTTAGACGTAGCACCCTCCACTTCTTCTATTTTTTTGATTGTATTTGCATCAAGCTTGTCTCTTCTTCCGATTATCTTAAGCTTGATGTTTTCTTTCATTAATTCGTTTTTGTAATTCTTCAAAAAATCATTAAGATAAGAAAAAAGCATAGATATTTCATTCTTCGGCCTGTTCCAATTCTCGGTAGAAAACGCAAAAACAGTTACAATCTTTACCCCTGTTTCTTTGGCTGCCCTTATTATCTCTTTTATTCTTTTGGTTCCCTCGCTATGACCGATTATACGGGAAAGCCCCCTTGACTTCGCCCACCGGCCGTTACCATCCATTATAATTGCTATATGTTGTGGTATATTCATTGCTACGCAGATTAACACAAATTTTAAAACGGATAAACACAGATACTTGAAATCCCAATCTTACAATGACCAAAAAGATTTAGGTTTCGAACATTAGACTTTTGGTCATTGAAATTTGTTTGAGATTTGTGATTTGGAGTTTCATAATCGTTTACTTCACTAAAAAGAAAGGGGGCCTTTTGTGCCCC
>JALOBR010000003.1 GCA_023228195.1 Candidatus Omnitrophota bacterium | reverse complement strand
AGCCCGGCAATTGCTTTAAATGATTTTAAATCATATTTCATATTATCAAGTATCCCTTTCTTCGCTCCGCGCCAACCCATATGAACTACACCGATTACGCCGAGTTTTTTACTGCTTAAAAAGACAGGCATGCAGTCAGCCGTCCTTACCACGCAGATAAGATTAATTTCTTTTGTAATAAGCCCATCACCTTCGAAGCAGCCTTCTTTTTCAATCGAATGAATCTTTGGGGAATGGATTTGCTTAAGAAAAGCTATTTTAAGTTTTTTAGGAGAAGGTTCAAATACCTGGGGAATATCTTGCAAGACGTTTCCGGGGAGAATCGGCTTGGTAAAACCTGCGATTATATTACTTTCAAAAAAATTTTCTATTAAAAAACAATTTTCTTTTTCTATCAGCTTCACTTGTTTTTGTCCAATTCTACAATTCAGGGCGTGCTGATTTCCAAAACTTTTTCGCGGCTGATTTCGCCTTTTAAAATACTTATGTTGTATTTTTTTACCTTGAAATGCTCGGCAATAAGCTCTATCAACCTTTTATTCGCTCTTCCCTCTATCGCCGGGACTTTAATGTATACCTTTAAAATGCCACCCTGAGCTTCTATCTTTTCTTTTTTTGCCCGGGGAATAACTTTAACTTTTATTGTCATTCGCTTTTACCCATCGAATCTATCCTTAAGGACACGCTTTCTATTTTCTTTTTTACATCATCATACTTCAAGGAAGCGTTTCTTAAATGAGTGCCTAATACCGCGTGTTCCTGCAATACGGTTTTTATATCCTCATCAAGACGCCTTAAAATATCATAAATTTCCTTGGCTTTCTTTTCTATCTTCAAAGCATTTAGCCCTATAAATATGGTTTTTAAATAAGCGTACAGCGTGCTTGGTCCGACAACAAACACCCGCTTTGCGTGCGCGTAATTGAGCATGTTTGTTTCGGTAACTATCGAATAATATACGGCCTCAGATGGCACATACATAAGACAAAAATCAGTTGTTCCTTCATCGGTAAAAATATAAGTTGAAGTTTCGTCTATTCTTTTCTTTACGCCGTCTAAAAATGCCTTTTTAAGTTTTTCCCTGTCTGCCTCCTCGGATTCGATATAGCTTTTAAATGTATCCAGAGAAAACTTAGCATCTATAGGAACAAGCCCCTGGGGAAGTTTAATTGCAAAATCCACTTTTTTGCCGTTTCTAAAAGTATACTGCGTAAGTATAACATCGGCGGGCAGAACATCTTTGATGAGAGCTTCTAGTATAATTTCACCAACCACCCCTCTTGCCTTAGTGGGTTTTAATATATCGTGGAAAGACTTGGTAAGGCTTAGTATCTGGGAACTATCCCGGTCTAAACTGCCTATTTTTTCATACAGCTTAGACAGCTCCCCTAACAGGTTCTTAGAAACCTCCAAGGAATTGGACTGAGACTGAAGTATATTTTTTGTAAATTCATCTTTAATATAATCTATCTTTTGATGGAGCAAATCATCCTGCGTGCCGGAATTCTTCTTCAAAAGAATGATAAAAATTACAATAAGCAAAACAATGATTACGCTAAGAAGAATATATATATTCATTTATAGAATTATTTTAAACTCGCCTTTATTTTGCTATAAATTTCTTCCGGTTCAGGCATTCTTCCTTCTCCGTAATCTCCGCAAGCAAGAAAACCTCGCCCGGGATTTAAAAAAATGTATCTTTTTAAACCCTGAAGCTTATCAACATTCTCCTGAATTATTGGATTTTTCCACATATTTGTATTCATAGCCGGTGCAAAAATTATCTTTTTAGCTTCCGGCAAAGCGCAAATTACAGTCGTAAGAAGATTGTCACATATGCCGTTTGCTATTTTTGAAAGCGTATTTGCAGTCAAAGGCGCAACTACACAAATATCTGTCCATTCTGTCAGCTCTATGTGTTTAATCCCTTCCTCTTTTGCCGGAACAAACATATCAAGATAAACCATATTGACTGAAAGCGTCTGAAATACCAGAGGCGTTACAAACTCTGTTGCGGATTCCGTCATTATGACTTTTACGGAAAAACCATCCTTAACAAGAAGACGAATAAGCTCGCATGTTTTATAAGAAGAAATTCCCGCGCATACTCCGATTAAAATATTTTTTTTCATTTTACTTTGCCTCCGCACTCAACAATATTTTCAATTTTTTCGAAAAGAGCATTTTTGGAATTAATCACAATCATATTGTTATTTTTATCTATTACAAACGATTTGTATACGCGTTTTAAATCTTCAAAAGCATTAGCCACAACAAAGTCGCTTTTATTTTCCTGTAAGCTCTTAAAAGCTTTCTTAACCAGGCCTTTCCTTTTTATTTCCAGCTTGAACTGAATTAAGGTTGCGTTTTTTTGCAATCTTCTTATCGTTTTTATTATTTTTTCTGCCGGGGCTAATTTAAGCACTAACGATTTTTTACCGGAAACAATTTTTCCCTTGAATGTCTTAGCCAATTTATAGTCGCTTACAGCAGCGCTATGTATTATTGTATCATAACAACCGGTTTTTAGCTCCTCAGTAATCTTTTCCTTAAAATCTTCGAGATACTTAAAGGGAATTACCTTTACACCGTTTAATTCTGCTTTATCCAGATGCGGGGAATTTATAATAAGCGTTACCAGATAGCCCCGTTTCCTAAAACTCCCTGCAAGGAAGATACCGGTATTACCGCTAAATATTGTAGTAATTACGCGCAGATCATCAACCCTGGCCCATGTTGGCCCTGCCGTTATTAGTATTTTTTTTGACATATTTTTATTACACAGATTAGCGCAGATGGCAAATCAAAGATGATCGTAAATAAGAAATCCCAAATCACAAATTTTAAGCATCAAACAAATTCCAATACCCAATGAACAAAATTCTAAACAAAATGAATTTGAAATATCGGAATTTGGAAAATTGGAATTTATTTGGAATTTGGTATTTGGAACTTGTAATTTCATAATTATCTGCACTCATCCGTTTTCAAATCTTTAATCGTCTGTGTTTTAAACCAGGTAGTCTTTCCTTACCCTCTTTAACGAACAAAAAATATTCTTTTTCACGAAAGGATGTTTTTCGTGCAACTTTTCGATAATTTCCTTAACTGCCTGCCTCTGGGAATCCTGTCCGTGAGGGCATTGATACTGTGTATCCGGAAAATCAAATTGCATGGAAAACTTCTCTATTTTTTCTTTTTCTATATAACATAAGGGCCTGATTACAGTTAATGCCCCGTCAAATAATTCTACCTTCGGCGGCATTGTAGTTATTTCTCCGTTAAAAAACATGTTCATCAAAGTTGTTTCATTTATGTCATCAAGATTGTGGCCCAAAGCAAGCTTATTACATTTATGTTCTCGGGCAGTTTCAAAAAGAATCTTTCTCCTGTTCCAGGAACACCAGAAACAGTTTATGGACTCTTTATCAAGCGTTAATTCTTTGACCACATATTTTATTCCACTTGAATTAAAATAGCTTATCAGCATATCTTTATCTACTTTTATAAAATTCGTATCAACAAAACAAACAACTATTTCAAAATCTATCGGGACGCGAGCCTTACGCATTATAAAAAGTTTAAGAAGCGAAAGGCTATCCAAGCCTCCGGAAACTGCGATAAGAACACGGTCACCATCCTTAAGCATGCCATAATCAGAAATGGCTCTGCCCATTGTCTTATATACGTATCTTGTTATGCCGATTAATTCCACTCTTTCGGTTAAAGTATTCATTTGTTTTTAATTACAAGCTTCTGATTCATTTTCTTAACAGAGAAGAAATCCTTAGCGCTTTTGTTTTTCAAAGCTATTTCCAGGAATTGAGAACTTCCTTCAATAAAAAAAGGCTCATTACTCTTTGCTTCATTATAGAAAGAATATATTTTATCTATGATTTTTTTATTTAGCACGGCAGAAAAGTTTTTATTTTGTTTATAAAAAGAGGCAAACTGCCTGCAAGTTATATTGGTAAATAAATTGCCAAATTTATCGGCATATATTATTTCTGCCTGTATTTCATTTTTAGTTATTTTCGAAAATCCAAAATCTGTTTTCTCTATTTTCGTTAAGTTGCCCCCGAGTTTATCTATACTCAACCCCATAGATAAATAAGCTGCGCAAGGCGCAAAAATATCGCGTGCGCGGAAAGTTGAAGAAACTTCTTTTAAGAAATATTTTTTGTTCTTCAGGTTAACTATTTTTTCTACCCCATCACGCCCGGCGGCTAAACTTAAGATGCCGTTATCCGGGCCGACAAAATAGTAATTTCTTGTTTTTATTGCTATCGCCTTTTGTTTCGAGCCAACGCCCGGGTCAACTGCCGCCAAAAATACGGTTCTCTTCGGAAAATAAGAAAAACACGACAACAAAATAAATGCTGCCCCTTTTATATCATAAGAAAAAATATTGTGGGAAATATCAATTAAGATCGCCCGGGGGTTATTGTTTAAAATTACGCCCTTTACAGTACCTACGAAATTATCACGAGAGCCAAAATCAGTAAGTAATGCTATCGTGTTCATTGGCTAAAAAAATCTTTCTGTTTTTATGGCCCTTTACAGTTTGCTTAAAAAAAACTGTAAATTTTCCCGGCTAACTGCTGTTTAGCGCCTGAAATTCCTATGGCTTCCCCTATGACCTTCCCTCGGGCCTTTCCTTTCCTTTGCTATCTCAATTATCGGCCTTTTGCCTGTTCCTAATTTCTTAAAGGTCTGGACTATTATTTCCGCATCTTCAAAAGGAACGGTCACAAAAGAAAATTTTTCAAATATTCTTACGTCCTGGATTTTACGGCTATCTACGCGTGTTTTCTCTCTTATAAAATCAACCAGTTTTTGCGCATTTATACGGTCGATGCTGCCTAAGGCAACGAAAAGGCGGGCTTTTCCTTTTGTGTCGATTGAAACATCCCTTATTTCGTTATAGCTTTTTTCATCAAGCTTATCACCAAAAGTGTGCTTAAGCAAAGATGCGAGCACATTCTTTGCATCCTGCTCTTTTAACATATCCTCCGCAAGGCTTAGATAATCCATGTAGGACTCGGATCCAAGAATAGCTTCGAGCCTTTCTTTTATTTTTTCTTTTTTTGTCCGGATAATTTCGGAAATTTGCGGCAGACGCTCTTTTCTTATGTTTGTTTTTGCAATACGCTTTATAAAAATCAGTTTTCTGGTTTCGTCAGGCGTAACAAACGTTATAGCAGTGCCCTCTTTGCCGGCACGTCCGGTGCGGCCTATCCTATGTACGTAAGATTCAGGGTCCTGTGGAAGAGAATAATTAATAACATGGGTCAGATTCATTATATCTATACCGCGCGCGGCAACATCTGTAGCAACTAAAATATTGATTCGTTTTTTCTTAAACTTATCAAGAATGCGTTCTCTCTGAAATTGCGATATATCGCCATGTAAAGCTTCCGCATCATAGCCTCTGTCTATCAGTTTTCTCGCAAGCTCATCCACGTCTATCTTAGTCCTGCAGAAAACCAACCCGTAAAATTCATGCTCCACATCTACTATGCGGCACAATGCTTCAAGCTTATCTGCATATTGAACTTCGAAATATATCTGGTCGGTAAGCGCAACGGTAGGCTGCTCTGCTTTAATCCTTATTATTTCATATTCCTTCATATATCTTTTTGCAAGGCTCACTATCCTCTCGGGCATTGTTGCGGAAAACAGTAAGATTCTTTTATTTTTATTTGTGTGTTTTAAAATTTCTTCCACGTCTTCGATAAAACCCATGTTCAGCATTTCATCCGCCTCATCAAGAATAAGATAATCTATTGTTGCAAGGTTTAGGCTTTTGCGCCGAAGATGATCAAGTATTCTTCCGGGGGTTCCCACAACTATATCCACCCCTTTATGTAACCTTCTTAACTGTTCTTCTATAGATTGACCGCCGTATACAGCTGCAATTTGTAAATTTTTATTGCCTTTAAGTGAATTTATCTCTTGGGCCACCTGCAAAGCTAACTCTCTTGTCGGAGCCAGGATAAGCGCTTGCGGATAGCGCGAGCCTACTTTTAGTTTTTCAATCAGCGGCAAGCCGAATGCTGCTGTTTTTCCGGTGCCGGTCTGCGCCTGGCCGATAATATCAATGTCTTTTCCAAGAAAAAGAGGGATGATTTTATCCTGAATCAAAGTAGGCTCTTCAAAACCCTTTTTTACTAGAGCCTGGAGACAATTTTCTGATAATCCAAGTTTTTTAAAAGCTGCTAATTCTTCCATAATTTTTACCTCATTTTTTTCGAAAATATTGATTCTTTTTGTTAAACCTGCCGGCAGTCCCTAGGGCGCCCTGTTAGGCAGCCCACCAGGGCGTCTGGTGGACAGAATACGCAGGCACGGCTTGTCGTTATGCGATAAGCCTGCGATAGATGACGGGGCTCTAGAAATATATATATTTTACACTAAAGGACGGTTATTGGGAATAGAAATGTTTTCATCTGCATAGCGCCCGGAAAGAGCAAAATTCGCATTTTCTCTCGTCTTTATTGGGGGCAAAGTTGACTTTGGGATCAAAAATTTCCGAAAGAACCACACCTAAAGCATCGAGGCATATTTGCATTATCTGATTTCTTTCATTAAGTTCATCCTCGCTGATGAAAGACTTCCTTTCAAGGGTGCGTAAATTGTATATTTGCGCATTCACAGCCACACCTTTAAAATCTTTCGATACAAAATAATAATACAGAGGGAGTTGGAACGATTTTATATTTTCCCTTATGGATTCTATATTTAATTCCATTGACTCTAGGGCCTGTAATCTTTTGGGGGCCACGTCTGAACCGCCTGTCTTGTAATCGATGATCACGATGCTCTTATCCTTAAACTCATCTATCCTGTCGACGGTATAAACAAAATTCATTTTTTGGCCGTTAATTTCAATTGAATCCTCTCTTCTTTCTTCAAGGCAGATTATTCTTTCTACGCCACGATGGGCTTCCCTGTCAAGAAACTGCATAAGCCTTTTTTCGATAATCTTTTTAAGAAGAAACGCATCTGATTTCATTCTTGGTTTTAGTTCCTCTTCAAATTTTTTATCCATGCACGCGCCAAAATACCTTCTAAAGTCGCTATCGATTATCGGCTTGGTTCCTTTAAATTTCATAAAAGCGACTTCCAGCAGTTCATGGATAAATGTTCCGATATGCGAAGCCTGCGGCTCATCAAGAAGGTCGTCCTGCTTGCTTAATCCCAAAACATATTGATAGTAAAACTGCATCGGGCAATTAAGGTAAGAATTAATGCGGCTTGCGGAATATTTGCGTGTTTTAAGAAAATCAACCATATCGCCGGTTTTTTCTGCGGAAAATTCATCCGCGCTTATGGTAATATTAAATGCGGCTTTCGGAATATTTACAACATCAAGAGACTTCTCTTCTTTCTGCATTTTCCAGAGAAGCTCTTCTATAAATCGGCTTTTTTCTTTTTCCTGATTCTTCTCATAAACCAAATGTACATTTTTTGCGCCACTAATAATTGAATTAAACTGATAACGCTGTATCTCTTCTTCTTTTTCAAGCCGGTTTAAGCCAAGGCTTATCATTACCTCGCGCGGAATGAGGGGCTCATGTATTTTTAACCTGGGAAGTATCGACTCATTCGCGTCCATAACTATGACGTTTTCAAAATGTAATGACCTTGTTTCGAAGAGACCGAGTATCTGCGGCCCGCGTAGCGGGGAACCTGAAAAAGAAACACTTTCTGATTCAAGGTGCTGACGGAAAATTTCCCAGATCTCGATAGGATTAAATTTTTCTTCGTTAAAAGAAAGTTGTTCCATTTCCGCCTGCATAAGCTGTATTTTTTCAATAACCTTAAGATTAAAAGCGAATTTAGAAATCATGCTTTTATCGGAAAGTGTGCAAAGTAAAGTGCCTAGATTGTTGCTAAAGCTTAAAAAACTGTCCACGCTTTCCCATACTCTAAAAAATAAATCATGGATTTTTTGCAATATCTCCTTGCACTTCGCCGCTTCTATATATATACCCATATTATTTAGAGTCTGCACGCTTAGCGTATAAATTTTCTCTTCAGCTTCTATCTCTGATAAACTCAAGAAAAGGCTTCCGCCAATTAAACTTTTTTCGTCTCCTCTCACCAATTCTTCTATCTTATGGACTATTACGCGCGTTACTGCGTAATCATCGCTTATTTTCAAATTTTTAACCAAGGGATGGCGCAGCAGGTTAAGATAATCACGCACATAATATTTATCGCCCTTTTTGTTTTCCTGCGCCGCGAATAGTGCGTCAAAGAGAACATAAATCGGGCTTCTTTTAACGGGGTAACCCATCGAAACATTAAATTCATCAAGTTTTACAGCCACTTCCGTAAGCACAGGAATCAAGCTCTCCGGACGCGGCAATAGAATCAAAGTATTTTCTTTATTTTTAAGCTTATCTACAATTTCTCTGACTAAACATACCTGCGAATGCATATCAAAACCCTGATAGAGAGACAGTTTATATTTAGAATCGCTCTTTGTGCCGGTTTTTATAGAAATATCCATTTCTTTTGCGCATTTCTCAAGTACCGACCAGTCGTGGGATTCTCCCTGGAACACAAATACGCCTTTTTTGTTGCTATGCATCTCTTTAAAAATATTGAGTTCTGTTTTATGAAGATAGAAAAAATTACAAAAAATTATAGCGTCAAAATCTTCGAATTTTCTTTCCTTAATCTTTCTTGAAGCATCAAGATAGATACGGCCTCTTGAAAAAAGTTTTTTTTCAGCCAACAATTTGTGATAACTTGCGCGAATATTTACTATATGCGTAAGTAGCTTGTTTATGCTCTGCGGCACGTCATAGCCTATGTTTGCGCTCTTCTCTATATTTAAAAGCCGGCTGCCCGATATATCTTCCAAGTCAAGCTGCTCTATGAATGAATGTATTTCCCGCGCCCAGGGTACAAACTGCGAAAAACTGTCGCGGTTTTTTAATATAGAAGGAGCCTGGTTCTTTACAATTTTATATACAAGATATGCTGCTTCCAATTCCTTTATTTTTTTAACAGGTTGACTGCCGACTGTATACTCCATAAACTCATCTATTGTAAACACAGAAGGCGGGTAGAAAGATTTGTTTAATCTTGCGGCGATTGCTTTACGTAAAAATAAACCCGGGCGTCTGCCTCCAAACACGCACGCAATCCTGCTAAAATCGCAAGGCGATTTGTCTGCGGTGAGCAAGATCGAGCTGTTAGAATTACTTATTATATAATCGGCGAGTTTTTCGATTATATTTTCGCCAAGATTACAAATTAATACTCGTTCTGTTTCTTTCATATTTGTTTAACGACCATTGTATCCATATAAAGCAAAAACCCCTTAATTTTATGTTTTGGATATATATCTTTTAACATTGCAATATATTCCTTTATCTGTTTTATGTATTGGTCTTCCCGGTCTTTCGAGCTTTTATAATCTATCACATAAATATCTTTTTCTTTTATTATCAGCCGGTCTATGCGTTTTAAGTCTCCAAAGTTATTGGCAATTTCTTTTTCGCAGAAAATACTTCCTCCTCCAACATAGAAAAACTCTTTAAACTCCTGTTCCGTAAGAATTTTTGAGAGCTTCTGCTGATACTGCGAGAAATCCGCAACTTCAGGATAGATATCTTTAGCAAAAGAAACAGCCTTTTCCATTACTTCATTAAGATCGCAGCCTGCGCAGTTATTTATTTTAGACAAAACAGCATGCATAATATTGCCTTGCAGTATTTTTTCTTTCAAAGAGATGCCAACCAAGCCTTTAAACTCGTTCTGTAAGGAAATTATCCAATCTTTATAATCGGAAGAAGGTATGGATATAATCAATGGCTGTTTATCTTTCTTGCGTATACCATACTTAACTCTTCTGCCGCGCGTTGCAATAGACTTGGGTATGAAATTGAGCGCTTTATTGTTTGCGTTCGAACTCCTCTCTGGTATAAAAATATAAAGTTCATACTTAGACCTGGTTAAAGCAACATAAATATTATTTAATTCATCGATGCACGCTTTTTTATAATTTTGCCCATATATTGCCTTTAAAGTTTTTGAATATTGCCGATGAATTTTAGTAATACGCACAAGCGTCAGATTGTTATCCTCGTTTTCCGTAACATATGAGCTCGTACCTCTGCCTCCGCTTTCCGGGCTTATATCTATGCGCAAAAACGGCACAATCACTACCGCAAACTCAAGCCCCTTTGATTTATGTATGGTTAAAACTTTAACCGAATCACTATGTGTGGCATCAACATACAAATCATCGATGGAAGCACTTTCAAGATAAGATAAAAATTGCCCCAGTCCTACATAATCGGCTTCTTTGGATTTTATCAATTCAAGAAGTTTCATAAAAAAAGCCTGGTGATTGGGAAAATTTTTAAAAACCTCGAAACGGCTGTAAATTGCGATAGTAAGCTCATACGGTGAGACAAATCCTACGTTTTTAAAAAGGTCTTCGAAATGGGCCTGCCATATTTGCGGATACTGCTTACGAAACTCGAAATAGAGCGAAGAAATGTTTCTCGCTTTATCTTCCTTGTGCAACGTGAAAATAAAATCAGTTATTTGATCCTTTGTAAGCTTACTTGCCGCAGAAAATAATTCTCCCATCACAAATGAACAAAAACTTAAATCGTCTATCGGGGAATTAAGAAAGCGTAGCAGGGAAATTATCTCTTTTATCAGATGGTTTTCGCTGATACTTAAAGTTTTCTCTGACTCAACCGGGATTTTCTCGCGAAGTAACCATGCGCTCAACAACTCCACCTCATCATTTCCTCTGGCTAGTATCGCGATATCTTCATAATTGAAACGCCCACGTAGCTCTTTTATCAATTCAAGCAGTTTCAATTTCACGGCGTCATAATTTTGCTGTTTGGTTTTACCGACAATACGCTCTATAGATACGAAACCCTCCTGGTTTGTATCTTGATAGCTTTGAGAAGAATCCTTAAATACGTCAAGAACTTCGTTAATGTTCTCCTGCCCCAAATCCTGCGCCATACCGCAGCCGATAATTGCTTTGCGTAAATTTTCTCTTGAAAATATTTCATTATTAAATTCAACTATTTGTTTCTGGCTACGCCAATTATTTATAAGATGTTTTGAGATGACGTTAAACCTGGGAGAAAAATCATTTTTAACCAAATCAAACAGCCCTGATTCACCGCCGCGGAATCGATAGATGGCCTGCTTTTTATCACCTACATAAAAAAGCGAGCCTCCCGTAGAAAGAGCATCCTCGACCATCATCTCCAGGTTACGCCACTGCAATCTACTTGTATCCTGAAATTCATCGATTAAGTAGTGCCTGAAACGTGCGGCTAAACGATAATAAAGTTCGGGAAGCCCCAAATCTTCACTAAAAAGCAGATGCGCCTTATGATTTAATTCCTCAAGAAACAATATGTCTTCCTTACGCGATACCAAACGGAAAAAATAAATAAATTTATGGAAAAGCCGTATATAAGGATTGTAGGCAATAATTGCGTCAAGCTCAATCAACTCGGTTAATTCTTTGTGAATTTTCTTCCATTTTCTTTCAAAATTTTCCTCACAGTCTTTATCTTTGTTCATCGGAACTTCATTTACACTCAAACATATCGGTAAATCTGCCATATCAAATATATCGTTATTGCGTTTTAGAAAATTGTTTATTGACCGGATAGCGTTCGCGTTTAATCCTTCGGGAAAATTTAAAGAAAGCTCTTTTATAAGCTCATATATATATATTCTTTTTTTAATGAGATCGCTTGTTCCTCCGCTGTAAGGCACAAAAGATCCGGAGTGCCTGTTACTTAACTGAAATAAGGATTCAATAAGCCTTAAAATATCTTCCTTGGGAAACCAGCCGTTTCTGTTTTCGACAAACAGATAATGCTGCAGGAAATCTTCAAGTAAATCATATATTTCCTTATCCGTTAATGCCGCATCCAGCGTTAAATCGAAACAATAAGCAAGATGCTTCGAATAATCGCTTTTTATCTGAAAATTAGCCGAACGGTCAATATTTAAAGCGCATCCCGACAGAATGGCGTTTATAAAACTGTCTATAGTCTGGATCTGGAAAAAATTATAATGCTTAATCAGTTCATCCATTATAAGCTGGCATTTTTTACTTAAATCTTTGGAGGGCAGCTGTAAAAAACCTAAAATATCTTTTTCTTCTTCGGCGTTTATAAATTTCCCTAGGGATATTTTTTTAAGGAGCTCAAGGATCCTTTCCTTCATCTCTATGGTAGCTTTGTTGGTAAAAGTTATCGCTAAAATGTTTCTTAGAAAAATTTCTTGCGGGGGTTGCGCAGGGCTCACTATTAACTGCAGGTACCTTTTTGCTAAAGCAAAAGTCTTTCCGCTTCCGGCTGAAGCCTCAACAACTACCACTTCCGGGGACTGTATTTTATTATTCATTCTGATAGGCTAAAAACCTTTGAAAAAGAATTGGTCGGTTTTATATTTCGACAAGCTCATAATCCATGCTGCCTAAACCAAGGACTTGTGCATAATGAAGGTGGTTGAGATAATCTATTTTGGGATGGGCATCTCTTATGACGTCGCGGTTTTCCTGTTTTTGCGCCAGGTCTATGCTTGCCTTATCAATTGCAACAGGGTCATAGCTGAAAAGCAGCCCGATATCTTTTACAAATCCTGCTTCTTCTTTATTCATACAATCGCATTCTTTGGTTATATAAAGGCAGAAATTTACGTATGCGCATTTAATGTTTCTTGTAACAGCACATGCATATTCGGCTAGTTTTTCGCCTATAAGATTATACTCTTCCGACCAAATCACATTTATGGCATCCCGCGGACAAACACTTATACACTGGGCGCAGCCTATGCATTTATCTTTAACAATAAAACATTTAGTGGAATCTTTCTCTATGGCGGAAACCGGGCAGCTTTTCATGCATAAACCGCATAAAATACATCTTTTATCGTTTACGACCGGCCGCATTTCACAATGTTGCGCAAGTTTTCCGCGTCGAGCCGCGCATCCCATTCCTAAATTTTTTATTGCCGCGCCGAAACCGGTAAGCATATGCCCGGTTAAATGCGAAAGCACTAAAAGAAAATCCGTATCTTTGAGGGCACGTGCCAGGAAACATGTTTTAAAATGCTTTTTATCTATTTCTACTTCTATATAATCATCGCCTTTCAGCCCGTCGGCGATTATAATAGGCATATTTGTTTTAGCAAAACCGTGTCCATAGGCAAGATTCATATGGTCTACGGCATTCATTCTTTCTCCGTGGTAAAGAGTGTTGGTTTCAAAAAGGAACGGACGGGTTTGCTTCCTTCTTAAAAAATTAGACAAAGGGATAAGAAAGTTTGGATTGATATATGACTTATTTCCTTTCTCTCCAAAATGGATTTTAAGCCCCACGAATTTATCTTTTTTAAAATCTTCGGCTATACCGGCAATTTCAAGCCCTTTTACCAAACAATCCGGCTGTTTGAGGAGCCCTTCGTGAGTTATTTTTTTGAAAAAAACTTTAGACATTAGCAAATTGTTTATAGGGAGGTTTCTTTTAGCCTTTTTGTATAATAATTTGCGAATTTTTCCTGTTTATCGCGTTCAACCTCTACGATTTCGCCTCCGCAGAAATATCCTTTCTCCATGTCTATAAATTCCGACCATATTATTACAACTTTAAGCTTAACCGACTCAAATTCTTCCGGTATGAAATAATCAATTAATAACACATGCCCTCTTTTCCATTCCATTTCACAGTTAAAGCATATACCCATTGGGGTTAAGTCGCAGGCTTTAGCTTTAAAACATTTTGCAACTTCGTCCAGTGGGCGGACTTCAAGGAAATCACAAACCTTTAATCGTATTAGCCTTCTATTATTCGCCATGTGTTTATTATAATTGAAATTAAAACAAATATCTATATTTGTTTACACACCGCGCTTCCGGCGGCGGCCTGCCCTGCTATTTCCCATAAATTGCACTGCAGCATCTTGGTGAAGGGCGTAATTTGAGTTTGCCGCTTCTTTGATAACTTTTTCACGAAGAGCGTTTTCTGGATCAAGGTTATACAGAGAAGAAAGCCTGCTTAGCTCAAACAAGATTTCGCCAAAAACGGCCCTTTTGTCTTTCCGCTTACCCAACAAATTGAGATTCTTTTTTACTTTTTGTAAGATTTCGCTTTTTTTATATTCTTTTTTGTTATCCAAATGAGCATATTCCTTAAAGAAAAGGTCAGCAAGTAAGAGTGCCGGAGCAACAAGGGGAAGCCTTTCTTTTATAGTCTTTCTATTTTTATGTTTTGCTTTATGCTTAATCCAGTAAGCAAGCACTTCTTTGTCTGTTTTTAATTTAGTCGAAGAAAATACATGGGGATGGCGTAAAACAAGTTTTTCATTTACCTTATTTAAACACTCAGCCAGGCTGAATTTATCTTTTTCCTGGAACATATCGGCGATAACTATAAGAATCAGAAAAATATCCCCTAACTCCTCCCGTACGGATTCACTTTTATTGAGGCTTATCCCATCAATAAGCTCGTAGGCTTCTTCCAGGATAAATTTTTTATAATTCTCTACAGTCTGGGCCCTGTCCCACGGGCAGCCTCCGGGGGCTCGTAACGCCCTTATAGTTTTTACTAATGCGTCAAATTCTTTCATGTTTATAGTTTTTTAACACACAGATAGGCACAAATGTAAAATCACAGATTAGCGCAGATGATTTTATCTGTGACCATCTGTCCCGTTTCCTGTATATAATTACGAAGATGCGGGACGCCCCGAACCTGAATATATTTATTAAGAGTAACGGGGCTGTGATTTACAATTTACGGTCATCTGCGTAATAACTCCCCTATATATTATTATAATGCAAGACATCCTTTAGGGAACGTTTTGGAACATGCAATCGGCCACTGTTATCAAGCCAATACTTTATATTTTTGGAATCATCCTCGAGCTTTGGCCGCTCTTTTGGAAATCCTGCCGCGATTACAGAGTCTATTTCAAAATTTTCTCCAATATTTAAAATTGCGGTTAAACTGTTTCTATCTATATTTTGCAGCCAGCAGGAGCCAACGCGTGACGATAAAAGCGAAAGCATAATATTTTGAGCGCTTACGCCGATGTCTCTTAAATTCGGCGCGCCGGACCTTTCTTTATTAATAAGCATTACTATATAAAAATCAGGCCGTTTATCTATGGGCGGGTTTCTTTTAGGGGCAATGTAAGCTGCAAAACGAAGGCATCCAAAAACTTTTTCCTTTATGTCGTTACGTTTTATTACGAGATATTCCAGAAACTGCAAATTAGCGGCGGATGGGGCTAACCGCGCGCAGTTTATGGCTTTTTTTATTACGCTTAGAGGAACGTTTTTCTGTTTAAAAAAACGGATACTGCGCCGGCTTACGATTAATTCATATAATTTATTTTTTGTCATAATAAGGGTATCCTGTTATAAGCATATCCTGTCCGATTTTTTCTATTCTCAGCTCACTCACCTCCGGACAATCTCTTAAAGATAAACCTTGCCCGCCGATTGAAGTTAACGCGGATTTTCCTCCCAGGATTATCGGTGCAATGAAAAAATGCACTTTATCAACTAACTTTTCTTCAAAAAAATTAGCGGCCGTGCACGAGCCGCCCTCAACAAATACCGAAGTTATGCCGTGCTGATTGAGAATAGACAAAATTTCTTTAACCGGTAATTTGCCTTTTTCTTCTTTAATAAAAAATACCTTTGTATTTTTGAGACTCTTTTTTTTAGCCTTGGTTGACGCAAATATTATTAATTTTTGTGAATCATTTTTTAAAATATAGGCATCTTTTGGAATACGCAGCTTCGGGTCAATGACTACCTTATAAGGATTTTTTTTAACTCCGTTAAGGCGCGGATTATCTTTTATGACTGTATTTATACCGACCAAAACGCAGTCGTACTTATCGCGTAATTTCCTTGCAAATTTTCTGGCATGTTCTCCTGTAATCCATTTCGACTCTCCGCCAGCAGCCGCAATTTTACCATCCAGACTCTGGGCCAGCTTAACTACGACAAAAGGCCTTTTGGCTTCCATATTTTTGAAAAAAACTTCATTTAGCCGACGCGCTTGCTTAGAAAAACAACCAACGCTTACTTTAATGCCTGCTTTTTTAAGCTTGCTTACAGACTTGCCATGTACGACAGGATTAGGGTCTAAGGTTGCAATAACTACCCGCCTTATGCCCGATTCTATGATCTTATCAACGCAAGGCGGTGTCCTGCCAAAATGGCAACAAGGTTCCAAATTTATATATAAAGTTGCCCCTTTTATATTTATCCTTGCATTGTTTATTGCTTCTATCTCGGCGTGGGGCTTACCGCTTTTTTTATGAAACCCACAAGAAATTTCTTTGTTGTTTTTTAAGATAACAGCGCCAACCATTGGGTTTGGCGAGGTATGGCCTTCGGCCCTTTTTGCAAGCTCTAATGTTTTTTTTAAAAAATAAATGTCCCGCTTCACGCTTAGTTAAATTCCTTTTTTCTTCTTCATGGCTTCCAACCACTCATAAGGAACAGTAATGTCTCCTATTTTGGTAAAATCCCTGTAACTTCCATGAGCGTCTGAACCGCCGCTTTTTAAAATACCAAATTTATCAGCCATATTCTTATACATCAAAATCTTTGCATTTGAAAAGCGCGGATAAACCACCTCTAACCCATCAACGCCAAGCGCGACAAACTCTTCAATCCATGACTGATCCGGTATAATGTTTGGATGAGCCAAAAATGACAAACCCCCATAATTTTTAATTAATTTAATTGCTTCTTCTATGGAATATTTAAAACGAGATATGTAGCCTGGCTTACCCGGAGAAAGATACTTCTCGAAAGCCTGCCCTATTGTTTTAGCATAACCTTTCTTTATAAGATAAAGAGCCAAGTGCAGGCGCGTAGGTATTGCATTTCTAGTCTTTTCAAATATTTCCTCGATGTTTAATCTAAGGCCTAAGAGCTTAAGCTTATCTACCATTTTTATCAAGCGTTCTCTTCTTAAAATATAGATATCGGATAATTCTTTTTTAAGCTCTGCGTTCTCGGAATCTAAAAAATATCCAAGGATGTGAACTTCAACATCGTCTTTTTGGGCGCTTAATTCAATCCCCTCGACGAGTTCAACACCATAAACAGCGCTAAACTTTTTAGCCTCAATTAACCCGTCAACCGTATCGTGGTCGGTAATGGCTATAGCGGAAAGGCCTCTATCCCTAGCAGTTTTAAAAATTTCTTCAATCGTCGCGTCGCTATCCGAAAAAGCAGAGTGTATATGCAGGTCGCATTTTTTAGTTAAATTGTCTTTGCCGTTATTTTGGTTCATAAAGCAAGAAAACGGGAAAATAATATTTTGTAGCGGAATTACTGCGTTACTTCGTTAACCTTTTTGCTTTCCATTTTGTAAATTTTATCGAGTACACCGTTTACAAAACGAGGCGAATCAATATCTCCAAAACGTTTAGCAAGTTCTATTGCTTCATTTATTGAAACTTTTGGCGGTATTTCCGGAAGATTTATAATTTCAAAACACGCGAGCCTCAAAATATTCCTGTCTATAACAGCCATGCGGTCAATTTCCCAGTTTTTTACGTATTTTTTAATTAAAGAATCAATGTCTTTTAGATTTTTGCATACACCTTCAATGAGGGTATGTGAGAAATCGATAACTTCCTGTTTTTGCGGATAATTTTTAAGATAATTTTGGCAGGCCGATTGATAATCAGTGTGAGCTATTTCAACCTGATAAAGTATGTGTAAGACGACTTCTCTTGCTTTTGAACGTAAACGCATAAATTATGAGTTAAACGGATAGAAAGTGCTATCTGCCATCCCTGCCTGTCCACCAGGACGCCCTGTTGGGCTACCGGCAGGCAAGTGCCAAACTACCTCTTTTGATCTATATTTGCGTATAGATATTTGCCATTTCAAGCGCTGAGAGGGCAGCGTCTCTGCCTTTATTGCCCTGCTTTGTTCCGGCACGCTCAATAGCCTGTTCCGTGCTATCGGCGGTAATTATACCAAATGTTACGGGAATATTCTTATCCAGGGAAAGCTTTGCAACCCCTTTAGCGACTTCGGAAGCTATGTAATCAAAATGAGGGGTATCTCCTCTTATCACTGCCCCCAATGTTATAATTGCATCTACTTTTTTAGTATCGATTTTGTTTAAAACCTGGGGAATCTCAAAAGCGCCCGGAGTCCATATAACCAGTAAGTCTTTCTCGTCAACTCCTGATTTTCTTAACGTATCAATGCAGCCGCTCAACAACTCGCCGCTCACGAACTCGTTGAACCTTGAAATAATTATTGCTATTTTCTTTCCCTTACCTGAATAGTTACCTGTTATTTCTTTCATATACCCTCCTAATGACAATTCGACTATGTAATTTTTCTCATCCCAAAGAAAAATTACAGTCTCATTGGAATTACCCCCGAAAGGGATTAAATCAATTTGACAACCTAACACCTAACGCAAGTGATAGGCAACTACACAATTTCACAGAATATGGTCCAATTTATTCTTTTTTGTATTCAGATATTTTTCATTCTCCGTACAAGAATCAATTTTTATGGCTATCCTTTCAACAATTTCCAAGCCATAACCTTCTAAACCGATGATTTTTTTGGGATTATTTGTAAGCAATCTTATCTTGGTAACGCCTAAATCCGCGAGTATCTGTGCTCCTATGCCATAATCTCTTAAGTCTGAAGCAAAACCTAACATATTATTTGCTTCAACCGTATCCGCATCTTTTTCCTGTAAAGCATATGCTTTTATTTTATTCTTAAGGCCTATGCCGCGGCCCTCCTGGCGCATATAAAGCACTACTCCGCCGGATTTAGCAATTATATCAAGACATTCATGCAGTTGGCTTCCGCAGTCGCATCTGCGGGATAAAAAAACATCCCCGGTTAAGCATTCCGAATGCACGCGCACAACAGTAGGGTTGCCGGAAATCTTGCCGCTGACTATAGCGATGTGTTCACTGCCGTCAATAAGCGATTCGTAAAGATGAAGCACAAAACTTCCGTAGTTGGTTGGAAGATTTATTTTCTCTATAAATTTTATCAGTTTTTCTTTTTTTCTGCGATATTCGATCAAAGAAGCGATTGTGCAGATTTTTAAATTGTGTTTTTTGGAAAATTCAACTAAATCAGATAAACGCGCCATTTGCCCGTCTTCTTTAATTATTTCACAGATTACTCCTGCTGGATACAGACCAGAAAGACGAGCCAAATCAACTGCCGCTTCTGTGTGGCCCGCTCTTACCAAAACTCCGCCTTCTTTTGCTTCAAGGGGAAATGTATGGCCCGGCCTGATTAAATCGGTAGATAAAGTTTGGGGGTTTACTAAAACCTCGACCGTCCTTGCACGGTCATATGCAGAAATCCCTGTAGTAACGCCTGCCGCGGCATCCACAGAAATTCTCCATGCTGTCTTAAAAGGGTCGTTGCCTGGCTCTAAATGCATGGGTAATAACGCTAATTCTTTTATTCTTTCTTTGGCAAGCGGGACACAAACAAGCCCTTTTGCTTCTTTTATCATGAAGTTTATGGCAGAAGGAGTAGCAAATTGTGCAGCGATAACAAGGTCTCCTTCGTTTTCCCGTTTTTCGTCATCAACGACGATTACGAATTTACCTTGTTTTAAATCTTTTAAAATATCTTCAATAGGACTAAACATAGAATTACTGGGGCCACACGAATACTTATGCCAAAAAGAACTTCTCACCTCGTGTAGCGACGTCCCGCTCCACTATTACCACCACATCTGCCTTCGGAAACATAGCAAAGGGAATGTTGAAAAGTAAGATACATTAACGCAATTAGGGATAATTGTCAAGGTTTTTGGGGCAAACCAAACCTAAGGATATATGGACTTTAAGCGCATAAATCAAAATACCATAAAACATACAAATATACTTTGTAGTTTTATGGTATTTTGATTATATTTCTATTTTTAACGTTTTGTCCACTGGAATCTGCGGCGTGCGCCTTTGCGGCCGTATTTTTTACGTTCTTTGGTACGAGGATCTCTTGTGAGAAGATTTTCCTTGCGAAGAGTCGGCCTCAATTCAGGGTTCCATCCAAGCAATGCGCGGGAAATGCCAAGGCTTATTGCGCCAGCCTGGCCGTTTATTCCTCCGCCTGTGACAGTTGCCAACACATCGAATTTTCCTTCTGTGCTTGAAACAGTGAAAGGTTTTTTAACCTGCATTACCTGGTCGACAGTTACGAAATATTTAGTTATGTCTTTTCCGTTTATCGTAACCTTACCCTGACCATCAAGAAGTAAACGTACACGTGCGCGGGATTCTTTTCTTCTGCCTGTGGTTAAAATTGATTTTGTATCCTGCTGCATAATATTACACCTCTAATTTTACCGGCTGTTGAGCCTCTTGGTCATGTTTATCTTCCGCATAAATTTTAAGCCCGCGTATCATCCTCTTGGCTAAAAGAGTTTTTGGAAGCATCCCTCTTACCGCACAATAAAGCACGCGCGAAGGGTTCTTTTCCTGTAAACGCTTTAAACTTATTTCTTTTATACCGCCGGGATAGCCGGAATACCTGTCGTAATTCTTATTTTCCAGCTTATTGCCCGTAATTTTTATATGCTTTGCATTTATTACTATTACCTTGTCCCCGCATAAGAAATTAGGAGTATAGGTCGCCTTGGTTTTACCCTGTAATATTTTTGCGATACGGGTAGAAAGCCTGCCCAGAACCATATCCTTTGCATCAATCAATATCCATTTACGTTCGACTTTGTTAAAAAATTGCGTTTTTTTCACTTTCTTTTCCTCCGGTTATATTATATAGTCTAAACAAGTAGAATTCGTCTTTTATACCATATTCTATAAAATTGTCAATATCTATTAAAGGCCTTCTGGTCAGCCTTTTAAAATGGAGATGGCTTCTTTTAGCTTAAACTTACCGTCATACAAGGCTTTTCCGCAAATACAGCCCCACACAAAAGGCAATTTTTCCTTAAGGTTCTTAAGGTCTTCCAGGCTCGATACCCCTCCCGATGCAATGAAATTAATACTTTTAAACCGCGAAAATTCCGAAAGAGCAGCAAGGTTTACGCCTGATAAAGTGCCGTCCCTTGATATGTCGGTATATATTATCCATTTAATGCCCTTCGATATGATATTTTCTATGAAACTCATAGGTTCCAGCGCGCTTTTTTCTTTCCACCCCTTTGTTGCAAGCCTACCCTCTTTAACATCCACGCCTACGGCTATTTTTTTTATATCTATGCTCGCAGTTAAATTTTTAAGGAAATTATCGTCAAGGCTTTTAGTGCCTATGACTATCCTTTCTGCCCCTAAAGATACAAGTTTAACCGCAATATCTATGCTGCGTATGCCGCCACCTACCTCAACTTTTATATCTACCTCATTAAGTATTCTTTCAACTATCTTTAGATTATCGGCTTCACCCAATGCGGCAGATAAATCAACAATATGGAGCATGCTTGCGCCCTCTTGCTTAAAGCTCTTTGCAACATCCAAAGGATTATCGCTGTAAACCGTTGAGAGCAAAGGATCGCCTTTGACAAAACGGACTACTTTGCCATCGTATAAATCAATTGCCGGAATAATTACCATAAAATTGAATTATTTGGTTTGAAGTTAGAATCAAAATAAAAATTAACAAAATTTCAGAAAATTATCGAAAAGTTTAAGACCGATTTTCTGGCTTTTTTCCGGGTGAAACTGCACGCCCCAGATATTCTTCTTACAGCAAGCTGAAGAAAAATTTATGCCGTATTCCGTGATAGCAAGTACGGCGTCTTTTTCGGTTATATCGCAATAGTATGAATGCGCAAAATAAAAATAACTTTTGTCTGGTATTCCTTTAAATAAGCTTTTACCGCTATGCGCTATGCGCCATGCGCTTTGCGCCTGATTCCACCCCATATGCGGAACAATTATTTTTTTTTCGTTAAACTTTCTTACTTTACCTTTTAATACTCCTAATCCTTTGACCCCGGGAGCCTCTTCGCTACCCTCAAGTAAAAGCTGCATACCCAAACATATACCGAGAAAAGGAATTCCTTCGTTTATTCTGTCAATTAATACATTAAAAATATTTCTTTGCTTTAATTCTTTTACTGCCTGCTTGAAATTACCGACTCCGGGAAAGATTATTTTTTTTGCTTTCTTTATTATAGTAGGAGAATCTGTCACACGAAGAATTCTTCCCAGAAATTCTCCTGCCTTTTGAACGTTTCTTAAATTCCCCATTCCGTAGTCGATAATTACAATCATATTTTTTTACACAGATTGGCACAGATTGAAAAGCAGATGATCACAGATAATTTTACCGATAACTTAATCAATGATGCCTTTAGTAGAAGGGATGCCTTTTCTTCGAGGATCAATTTGAGTGGCTTGGTCCAATGCTTTTCCCAAGGCTTTAAATAACGCTTCAAGTAAATGGTGCAAATCCCCTTCTCCTGATTTGATATTATAAACTAAACTCAAGCCGGCATGCTGTATAAAAGCCTCAAGGAATTCCTTTGCGGTTTCATAGGTAAAATTGGTGTCATCAAATGTTCCTTTCGCCAAAACTTGTGTCACCTCATCTTTATCTTCAGCAGTTATCGTGCCACTTAAAGTCGGCCTGCCGCTAATATCAACGTTAACCTCAACAACTACCTTATCCATAGTTACAGAGAATGAACCGTATCTATTTATGCCGGACTTATCTCCAAGGGCATCCTTAAAAGCTTTCCCTAAAGCAATCCCCATATCTTCGATTATATGGTGCTGCAAGTCTCCTTTTGCCTCTAATTTTAAATCAAATAAACCATGGAAAGCAAAAAGCGTAAGTAAGTGGTTTAACGGTTCAAAAGGCGTTTGCACGTAAGTTTTTCCTGAACCGTCCACATTAAATTCCCCTTGTATATTTACTTCTGCGGTTTTTCTATTTATTTTTGCTTTTCTTATTTCCTTACTCATTTTATTCTCCTCTTAAATATTATTTAATCTCCTCTGTAGTGAAACTTTTCTTACGTTCTGGTTGAAATTGCTCGACTACGTTTTCACGCATAAAAAACCAAATAACAAATATCGCAAACCCTACGGCAAATAGTACTCCAAGACTTACGGAACCGATTAAGACAACCTGCATAAAAGATTTCATTGCTGCAAGTGTTTCCGGGGAAATATCCTTAGGTAAAGTATTGGAAGAAAAAGACATCTCCGCAAACTCAGAAGAACGCATTAACATAGAAAAAGAAACAAAAATACTGTAAAGCAGCCCGATTGCACAAAGAATAATTACAAGTTTCCTTGCCCATGATTTTAATTTAAGAATACCTATGCCTGCGGCCAAAGTAGCAATGGTCATTGCCAACGCGTAAAGCAAATAAAAATTACCTGTGAATTGCTGCATAAAGACCGAATCTTTTTGCGAAAAAATATCAGGCACAGCCCTCATCATAAGCAACAAAGGAAAACTCAGCAAACCGATAATACCCCCGATTGTATACCACCATCCAAATATAGTTACTCCGATTGATCTCTTTTTCAAGATTAATCCTCCTTTTCGTCCGGTTAAAATACTTAGCTTGCGAGTCTTTTCTTCACGCTTTCAATATGTTTCTGCATTCCCTCTAAAGACGCAATTTTTTCCAAAACCGCTGCTTCTTCCTGCAAGGCTTTTTTTGTATAACTTATTATATGAATTTCCTTTAAAAATTCTTTTGTTGAGAGCGATGAAAAAAACCGTGCGCTTCCTCCTGTAGGAAGCACATGGCTTGGCCCGGCAGTATAATCTCCCAAGGCGGTTGGCGTATTTTCTCCTAAAAATATTGCTCCGGCATTTCTTATTTTACTTAGTATTTTTGACGGTTTTTTAGTAAAGATTTCCAGGTGTTCTGGCGCAATCTTATTTACTACCTCACACGCCTCTTCAAGGTATTTAACCCGCAGGACAAAACCCTTTATTTTTTTCTTTCTTAATTCTTTTATAATTTTAGCCGAATTAGTGACCACTATGCCCATGCCATTGTGATGTTCTATCTGCGCTTCAAGGTCAGCCACTATATAATCTATATTAGCGCCGCGGGAAGCGACAATCACAACTTCTGAAGGCCCCGCCAACATATCTATATCAACCTTTCCAAACACTTGTCGTTTCGCCTCTGTAACAAATTCATTGCCCGGACCTACTATTTTATCAACCCGCTTTATGGTTTTTGTGCCGAAACTCATTGCAGCTATTGCCTGCGCTCCGCCGACGCGGTAAATTTCTTTAATTTTTAAAAGCGATGCTACCGCGAGGATAAACGGGTTTACGCTTTTATCTTTTCTGGGAGGCGTTGTCAATACTATTTCTTTTACTCCGGCGACAAGAGCCGGTATAACCGACATATAAACAGTTGAAACAAGCGGGGCAGTTCCTGCGGGAACATATACCCCCACTCTTTCCAGGGGAATATACCTGTTTATAAGAGTTTTGCCGTTTGTTTCTTTTATGCGTTTGATGTATTGAGGCGCTTCCTTTTTATAAAACTTGGTAACATTGTCAATCGCAACTTTAAAAGCAGAAATTATCGAAGAATCAAGTTCATTAAAGGCTGCGCTGATTTCTCCCTCGCTCACCCGCAATTCTTTAGGTAATAATTTAACCTTATCGAATTTTTTCGTATATTCGATAAGAGCCTCATCCGAACGCTCGCAGACGTCCTTTAGAATTTTGGAAACCTTTTCAGTTATATTACTTTTACGGTTTCTCTTTTTAAGAAGTGCTTTACTTAAACTGTCTAAGTTACGTACTACTCTCATTTTTGTAAAAATTTGATGAAACAATCCTCTACCTTTAAAAGCAAATTTTCCCTTTTTTCAGTTAAAACGCCCTGCACCAAAGTAGGCCTGCCTCCTCCTTTTAAAGACAATTCTTCCTTAAAAAGAGGCACAAATTTATTTGCTGCAATTTGTTTTGCGGCATAATCTTCGCTGACTGAACAAATAAATATATTTTTGCCTTCTGATTCGGATACAAGAAAAAGGAAAACCGAACCGAGTTCTTTTCTGATCATATCGGAGATAAAAACCAAATCCCCGGAATCAATATCTTTAAAGCCATAAGCCAGGAAGCTTAACCCGCTTATCTCTTTTTTTGCCTTAAGAATGTCGTTTATCTTGGAAGAAATCTTCTCTTTATTGCTATGCTTAATCTTATCATTTAAGGCTTTAACTTCATCCTGCAACTGCTTAATTACTTCAGGCACGGCCTCAACCGAACATCTAAGCGTACTGGATGTTGTCGTAACTATTTTTTCTAATCTTTTTACCTTATCGTATGCTTTCTCGCCAACTACTGCCTCTATCCTTCTTATGCCGCTGCTTATCGAAGATTCGCTTACAATAAAAAACGTTCCTATCTCTGAAGTTAAATCAAGATGTGTGCCTCCGCAAAATTCCTTACTGTAATTACCTATAGAAACGACCCTTACCTTGTCTTTATATTTATCCTTAAAAAAAGCAAGCGCCCCGGTTTGCTTAGCTTCATCATAAGAACGCTCTTCCTTAATAACCTTATCAGCATTTAGTATATATCCATTTACGCAATCTTCAAGCTCTTCGATTTCTTCGCTGGTAAGCGCTTTAAAATGTGTAAAATCAAAGCGAAATCTGTCCTCGTCTACCAGAGAACCCTGTTGAGCAACGTGAGCGCCTAAAATTTTGCGAAGTGCCGCCTGCAAAAGATGCGTTGCAGTATGCGCCCTCTTGAGCGCCTGCCTTCTCTTTAAATCTATAGCTAAGCACGCACTTACTTTGGAAATTATCCCTTTTGTGACTTTTCCTTTATGAAGTATTGCATCCTGAACCTTAAAAACTTTTTCAACCAGAAATTCTCCTTCTTTAGTAGTAATTAAGCCCTTATCGGTCAACTGGCCTCCGGATTCGGGATAAAAACAAGTTTTGTCCATGACAATAATACCTTCTACGGTATCCTTAAGTTCTTCTTTTTCAATGCATATGGAAGAATTATTTTCTGTACTGAACAAATGCAAAATTTTGGCGTTGGCTTCATTATTCTCGTAGCCTAAAAATTCCGTTGACTCATTGAAAGTTAAGCCTTGCGCTTTAAATATATTTTCATCAAACATACTTCTGTTTCTTGAACGCTCTTTCTGCTCAAGCATAAGCTCATTAAAACCTTGTTCGTCAACCTTTAAAGAAATAGATTCAGCCATGTCACGGCTTAGTTCAAGCGGCAAACCATAGGTATCGTATAACCGGAAAAGACAATCTGCGGGTATCGTATCTGCTTTTTCTTTCTTAAGATTTTCGCTGATTGAAAAGAACTGGAGCTTGGCATCATGTAAAGTCGAAATGAACTTTTCCTCTTCTGCTTGTATTACTTTAGAAATTACATCTTTTTTTGCGGCAATTTCAGGATAAGGCTCTTTCATAAGACCGGCATACAAATCAACCATGGTATAAAGAAATATATCTTTGCGCCCCAAGGTATGCGCATGATACAAGGCTTTACGTATAATCTTTCTTACAACGTAACCCCTGTCTTCATTAGATGGATAAACCCCGTCACAGATAGAAAATGTAGCGGCGCGGGCATGGTCGACTATCGCATTTATCAAACTTTCTGTTTTTTTATTTTTCTCTACCTTTAACATATCACACACAAAATCTACCGCCGGCTTAAGTATATCTATTTCAAAGTTAGAGGTTTTTTGCTGCAGGATAGAAGCCATTCTTTCCAGGCCCATTCCGGTATCGATATTCTTTTGCGGCAAGGGCTCTAATTTATTTTCTCCCACTCTGTTAAACTGGGTAAAAACCAGGTTCCAGAATTCAATGAACCTTCCGCAATCGCAGGCGGGGTTACAATTGTCTTTCCGGCAGCCCTTGTTTTTGCCGTTATCAAAAAATATTTCCGAACACGGACCGCATGGCCCATTCGGGCCCTGGGAAGGCGCTAATGCAGGCCAAAAATTCTTATCCTCACCAAGACGGACAATCCTGTTTTCATCTATCTGTATGTGATTTTTCCATATCCCATATGCTTCCCCGTCATCCTTATAAACAGAAACCCATAAAACTTCTTTTTTTATGTTTAGTTCCTTTGTAATAAATTCCCAGGCAAACTCTATTGCTTCTTTCTTAAAATAATCACCGAAAGAAAAATTGCCAAGCATTTCGAAAAAAGTGTGATGATAGGCGGTGCGTCCGACTTCATCAAGATCGCCGGTGCGCAGGCATTTCTGGCAAGATACCGCACACGTAACGTCCTTTTTTTCTCCTAAAAAATAGGGTTTAAACTGGTTCATGCCGGCTGAAGTAAAAAGAACACTTGGATCATCAGGGATTAGGCTGTCAGAAGGAAAAACCTTATGATTCTTCTTTTTAAAAAATTCCAGATATTTTTTTCTTAAATCGTTTGTCAGCATTTTTATAAACTAGAGCACCGCCGGTTTATCCCGCGGGTCATTTTTTTTGTTCGCCCTTGCGAGACGACGCGCGCCCCCCTATCCGTCACGGTGGTGCCTTGCACCACCAGTCCGCGGGAAGCCTTCGGCGCGCCCACGGAATTCTGTCCAAGATAACACCCTGCCGGGCTAAAGGGATTATTCATTAGAAAATCTCGGCTTGTTAAACCCGCAAACTTCAAGCTCGCGGATAATATCTTCATAATCAAAGCCTTTCGCCGCGAGACTTCTTATGATCTTCTGATACGCTTTCCTGTCTCTTGGCTTACCAGAAATTTTTTTCTGCACCAAATCTCTTAGCTTTTCCTTAAAGGGTTGCTTGTTTTTCAAGGCACTGGAGCGCAGACCTTCGGAGATACCGAACTTTTTTAACGTGTAATCTATTCTTTTTCTGCCCCAGCCGCGGTTGAGCGAAGATGAAACATATAAACGCACGAATTCTTCGTCATTTATATATCTGTTTTCCTCGAGGCTGCGCATAACTTTATCAATTACGGCGGCCGGGTACTTCTTCCTGTTTAAACGCTCAATAATTTCCTGCTTGCTCCTTGGCCTGTATCTTAGGAGAAGGAAAGAATAGTTAAGAACTTTCTTATAATCCTGCAAGCTATTTTTCCTTAATAACCGTAAAGCCCCTGTTAGTTTTAAGAAGCCAACCTGTCTTTATTTTGGAGCTAACCGCGATAAAGTCTTCTTTATTCTTTATTTCTTTACCGTTTACTTTCGTAATTACGTCACCAACGATAAGATTACTTCTGTCAGCGGGTGAACTTTCTTCAATATAAGTAACAATGACCCCGGAACGCTCCCGCAGTTTGAATTTCTGACGGTACATCGGACTTAAATCATCCACTTCAAGACCCCTGAATGTTACATGTTGCGGCTCCTCCAACTCTTCTTCAACCGTTTCTATGTCTTTAGGGCTCTGTCCAACTTTGATATTTAGATTTATTTCTTTTCCGTCACGTAAGATCTTAAGCGGGGTGCTGGCGCCTATTTCGAATGCCGAAACCATACTTATTAAATCCCTGGATGCCTTAACCGGCTGGTTATTAAAAGCCAATATAAGGTCTCCTTCTTTAATCCCGGCGATTGATGCGGGAGAATTATTATAAACTTTTACTATAATTATACCTGCAGTTTCTTTTACGCCGAAATAACCTTTCAAGTCTTCGTTTAAATCCTGTATGCTTATACCCAGCCAACCATAAGCTATTTTTTCCCCTTTCATCAATTTAGGTAAAACTCTTTTAACTTTATTAACCGGTATCGCAAATCCGAGGCCCTGATATCCGCCGGAAAGAGAAATTATTGCGGTGTTTATGCCGATAACATCCCCATCGAGGTTAACGAGAGGGCCTCCGCTATTTCCTGGATTTATTGCCGCATCTGTCTGAATAAGCTCATCATAAGTTCTCTCGCGCTTTCCTAAAGCCGGTACGTACCTATGCAACGCGCTTACAACCCCCACTGTTACGGTAGGCTCCGGATTATCTATCGCAAAACCAAACGGATTGCCTACAGCAACCACCCATTCCCCTATCTTAAGGTTATCCGAATCTCCAAGTTTTACTGCAGTAAGCCCGGTTGCATTTATTTTTATGACGGCTAAATCACTTCTTTTATCGCTGCCGCTAACCTGCGCATCAAATTCTCTTCCATCTGAAAGCTTAACCTTAATTTCTGTTGCTCCGGAGACTACATGCTCATTAGTAAGTATATAGCCGGTTTTATCAATTATGACACCACTGCCGAGGCCCATGCGTTTAAATTCCACCTCCGGTTTTTGTCCAAAAAATTCCTCAAAAAACCTGCCGAAAGAATCATCATTGAATTTTCCGGAAGGTAAGCGCTCGCCTAAATTTACGCCGATTTTTTCTCTGCCCACGCTGCTAATTGAAACAACTGACTTGCCTACATCCGCGGCAACTTTTATTACAGCGTCTTCCAGGTTTCCACCCGACTGCGCATAAGAAAATGTACCGGTTAAAAGAATGAATAAAAAAAATAAAAATTTCTTCATTCCTCTGCCTCCTTATCTGATGCTGAATAGACTAATTTTTTTAACTCTTCTTCCAATTCCCTTCTCAGAGTTTCATCTCCTTTTAATAAATCCCTCAATTGCTCTTTTCCCTGCGAAAGGTTTTTATCTTTATAGGAAAACCAGCTTCCTGATTTCTTTATCAATTCGCATTCAAGCGCGGCATCGATTAAAGCGCCTACCTTGGAAACTCCTTCCGTATGTATGATTTCAAATATCGCTTCCTTAAAGGGGGCTGCTACTTTATTCTTTACTATTTTGGCTCTAACGCGGGTGCCTACAATAGTTTCGCCGCTTGTTACCGTTGCAATTCTTCTTAAATCGATACGCACTGAGGAATAAAATTTTAGCGCGCGGCCGCCGGGAGTTGTTTCCGGAGAACCGAACATAACGCCGATTTTTTCTCTTATCTGGTTAATAAACACAACACACGTTTTCGACTTGCTTATCGCAGCCGTAAGCTTACGAAGAGCCTGGCTCATAAGGCGTGCCTGAAGTGCTATATGGGTATCTCCCATTTCTCCTTCTATTTCGGAACGCGGGACAAGCGCAGCAACTGAGTCTACGACTATCAAATCAACCGCGTTTGAACGAACAAGAGTTTCTACTATATCAAGCGCCTGCTCACCCGTGTCAGGCTGAGAGATTAAAAGATCATCTAAATTTACCCCTATAATTTTTCCATAACTTGGGTCAAACGCGTGTTCCGCATCAACGAATGCCGCTGTACCGCCGGCTGCCGGCGCTTGTGCGATTATACTTAAGGTAAGAGTAGTTTTCCCGGATGCTTCAGGGCCAAATACTTCAATTACCCTGCCCTTTGGAAGGCCGCCTACACCGAGAGCCTTATCTAACGAAATTATGCCTGTCGGTATAACTTCAATATCCAATTTCACGCCTTCACCAAGGCGCATTATGGCGCCCTTTCCGAATTGCTTTTCTATCTGAGAAAGTGCTAATTCAAGCGCTTTCTTCTTACCATCCATAATATTTTTTTCTTTTGACATAACTCCTCCTTTGTATTAAAAATTTTATCGATAAATTAAAACTATACTTTCTGACATCTCAAGCGTCATGCGCCTAAAACCGGTGTTCTTGTTTTGCAAAGAGATTTTTTATATTCTTTGAATGACGGATAAAAATAAATAAACATAAGATTAAAGCAAATATTCTTATCTCTTTAGGCAAAGGAAAAACAAAAGAAAAGACAAAAAAAGACAAACCCAATAAAAGCGAAGCAAGAGAAACGAATCTAAACACAAAAAAGAACAATAACCAAACAAATAACGAAAGTAAGAGCACAAACCACAAATTAGGAAAAATAATGCTTAAACCACAAGCAGCGCCGATTGAAGTTGCCACCCCCTTACCTCCCTTAAACTTTAAAAATACCGGCCAATTATGCCCCGAAACGCTTAATATGGCGGAAGCTATATATATAAAGTTGGTCGGATTTAGGAAAAATTTAGCAAGAAGCAGCGGGGAGAAACCTTTTAAAAAATCGAGAACAAAAACCAATATCCCCCATTTTTTGCCAACTACCCTTACAACATTGGTCGCGCCTATATTGCCTGAACCGAATTTTCTTATGTCTATACCTTTTACAAAATAAGCTATGACAAACCCAAAAGGAATGCTTCCAATAAGATAAGCAAAAGTAAGGAAAATTATTTCTCGCATGGCTTGCCTTTAGTTGAATACCCGGCAGGTGTTTGTTGGACTACCCAACAGGGTACCCTGTTCCATTTCCTGCATAGAAAATATTAAGGTGTGGGACGCCCCGAACCTTAATATCGTTATTATTAGGTAACGGGGCTGCTGGGCTATCCATTAGCGGATGCCTTTAGCGTTATTGATTTTATCCCTCTTGTAAAATATCCGATTCCGGAAATCAAAGTAAAGATGACTGCAAGAAGCCAGACGATATTAGAGAAAGGTATATCCATAATAACGCTTAAAATAGTAATCATCTGGAAAAAAGTGGTAAATTTTCCCCACATTGATGGCGCAATAGGAATTTCTATTTTCAAAAAATAAAGTATCACAACACCGAGAAGGATAATAAGATCCCGGCTTACAATAACCAAAACGACCCATAACGGTATCTGATGATTTAAAGGAAGTGAGTTGCGTAGTGCATACAGGGAAATAAAAGCCGTAAGCAAAAGTAATTTATCCGCGAGGGGATCAATAACCTGGCCTATTTCTGACTTTTCTTTTTTAATGCGCGCAACCAATCCATCAAAAAAATCAGTAAGCACGGCTATGCCGAATACCGCGAGCAAAACATATCTTAAATAAAGCCTGGTTTCATTAAAGTAAAAAAGCAGAGAAACAAAAACAGGGATAAGAAGTATTCGTAAGACGCTTAATTTATCTGCAAAGCTCATATATAAACACTTGTTTTTTATTCAATCATTCCTATTCTTTTAGGCGGCCACCAGATAAATATAGCTTTACCCACGATGTCACGCCCATCAACAAAACCCCAAAATCTGCTATCCAAAGAAGAAATGCTATTATCTCCCATAAAGAAATATTTACCTTCAGGCACAACTATCTCTTTATTACCTTTAGCATAATCTCCTTGACTATAATAATAGTTCCTCGCGATACGCGGGTCAACCATTATTTTTCCATTAATATAGACATTGCCATCCTTTATGCTAAGGCGTTCTCCAGGAACTGCGACAAGCCTTTTGACATAGGCTTTACTCCGGTCAGCCGGAGAAATAAACACTACGACCTCTCCTCTGGTAGGCTTTTTCAAACCCGGAAGCCGAACTGATACAAAAGGGATTCTCGGACCATAAACAATTTTGTTTACGGCAATTTTGTCTCCCGGCATCAAAGTCGGCACCATTGAAGTCGTAGGAATTTTGTATGTTTGCATAAAGAATATGCTGATAAAAGCAAAAGCAGCAAACAAAATTAAAATTGAAATTACGATTAATATTAAAATCCTACGCATTCTGTTAAACTTTTTTACATACGCGAATTGCTACGGTTTAAAAACGAATTATACGAATTCATTCGTGGGAATTCGTTCCAAATTCGTGCATATTTGCGCCTCAAAGAACTATTTTATTACCGCTATTCTTTTGGGCGGCCACCAGACGAATATAGCTTTACCCATGATATCGCCCCTATCGGCATACCCCCAAAACCTGCCATCCTGAGAATTATCAGTGTTATCGCCTAAGAAAAAATATTTACCTTCCGGCACGGTTATCTCTTTATTTTTTTGTCCGTACTCCCCGACATTGGAATACTTAATCCAATCAATCCTTGAATCAACTAATTTTTCTCCGTTAATATAAATACTGCCGTCTTTTATCAGAACGCGATCACCGGGAAGACCTATCAATCTTTTAATAAATTGTTTCCTGCCTAACCAAGGCCTTGTCTTTTCATCAGGAGGGACAAAAACCATTACATCAAGCCTGCGGGGATTTTTAAATGCCGGCAGCCTTAATTGAGTAAAAGGAACTTTTGGTCCATAAGTAATTCTATTTGCAAAAATTTTATCTCCGGGTATTAAAGTTGGCACCATAGACGATGTTGGAATCTGGTATATCTGGAAAAAGAAAGTCCTTACAAAAACTGCGAGCGCCAGAGCAACGATAAAAGCCTCTCCCCACTCCCGCAAAACGCTTTTTTGCTTAATTTTTTCTTTCATGGATTTGCTTTATTATATCAGATTTAGCTATAAAACCAACGTCAAATTACATTTTAAGTACTTCCAGAAATGCTTCTTGCGGAACATTGATATTACCCATCTGCTTAAGTTTCTTTTTCCCTTCCTTTTGTTTTTCCCAAAGTTTGCGCTTACGCGTAATATCTCCACCGTAACATTTAGAAGTTACGTTCTTTTTAAGAGCAGATACTCTCTCTGAAGCTATAATCTTTGAGCCTACGGCCGCCTGTATGCTTATCTCAAACATCTGCCGCGGTATAAGCTCCTTTAATTTTTCAACTACCATACGCGCACGGGCCTCTGATTTTTCTTTATGAACCAAGATGGAAAAGGCTTCTACCTGTTTCTTGTTAAAAAGTATATCTATTTTAACTATTTCTGTTTTCCTGTATTCAATAAACTCATAATCCAAAGAAGCATACCCTTTAGTGATTGACTTTATTTTATCATAAAAATCTATGATGATTTCGCCAAGCGGAAGTTCAAATACTATACTTAAGCGGTCTTTGCCCAGATAATCCATTTTAACGAACGTGCCGCGACGGGATTTGGCTAAATCACAGATCGCATCCATCTCGTCAATCGGAGCGATTATGCTTGCTTTGACAAACGGCTCATAGACCTCGCCAATTGAAGAAGGATCAGGAAGCTGATGAGGACTTTGAACATACACCACCTCTTTGGTCGTTGTATTCACCTTATACATTACGCTGGGAGACGTAAGTATGAGATCAAGATTATATTCTCTTTCAAGGCGCTCCTGGACTATTTCTATATGAAGTAAGCCTAAAAATCCGCATCGAAATCCATAACCTAAACTCCCAAGATTGTCCGGCTCATAGACGAATGAAGAATCTGACAGGCGTAATTTCTCAATTGCTCCCCTTAAGACCGGGTAACTCTTTGACTGCGAAGGAAATATTCCGCAGAAAACCATCGGCGGGATTTTTTTATACCCTTCGAAAGGCGATAAGGTTGGATTATCAGGGTTGGTTACGGTATCACCCATTTCTACTTCATGCGGGTCTCTTATGCCGCAGCAGATATAACCTACTTCCCCGCTTGATAAAAATTCTTTTTTCTCCATACTTGGCAAGAATATTCCCACTTCCTCTACTTTGTAAGTTATCTTTTTCCGCATAAGAAATATATTGTCTCCGGCTGTTATCTTGCCGTCAAATATCCTTACAAACAATATAACCCCCCTATAAACGTCAAAGCTTGAATCAAAAAGTATCGCCTTAAGCGGCGCATCTGCTGATGCCTGCGGTGCAGAAAATTCTTCAATCACTCGGGTTAATACTTCATTTATCCCATTACCGGCCTTCGCAGACACAAGGGAGACTTCTTCTCTTTTAAACCCAAAGATATCGTTAAGTTGGCCTAACGTACGCTCGACATCAGCATTAGGTAAATCTATTTTATTTACAACCGGAATTATTTTAAGATCTGCTTCAAGCGCGAGATAAAAATTAGCAACGGTTTGCGCTTCCACACCCTGAGAAGCATCAACCAAAAGTATGGCACCCTCGCAGGCCTTAAGAGACTTTGCAACCTCATAAGTAAAGTCAACGTGACCGGGCGTATCAATAAGATTTAAAATGTAGTCGTTTTCCTTATATGTAAATTTAAGCCTTACCGCTTTTGCTTTAATCGTAATACCCCTCTCTCTCTCAAGCTCCATACTGTCTAACATCTGATTTTCGAATTTACGTTTATCTATGGCGCCGGTTATCTCCAGAAATCTATCGGCAAGCGTAGACTTTCCATGATCTATATGCGCTATAATACAAAAATTTCTTATTCTTTCTATTCCACTCATTTATTATTTTTCCTGTTTTTTATGTGAGTGAACATTGCCTCAATTACTTCTTCTATACTCATTTTAGTCGTATCTATATATGTGGCATCCGGACTTAGGGTAAGGGCCCCAACCTCTCTTTTTTTATCAGCGTTGTCTCTTTTATTCAAATCTTTTTCCGTTTCGGTAAAATCTATTTTTATTCCTTTTGCTTCTAGCTCCTTGAATCTTCTCTCCGCCCTGATTGCAGCATCTGCATCAAGATAAAATTTAAATTCCGCGTTAGGAAAAACTACCGTTGTAATATCTCTTCCTTCTACAACAAAATCCTTGCCCTTTGCAACTGCCCTCTGCAAAGACACCATCACGCTTCGCACCTCCGGATACGCTACTATAATTGAAATATTTTTATCTATTAGGGGGGTACGTATTTGCTCGCTTACGTCTCTATCGTCAAGGTAAACTTTCTGGCCTTCAAGTTTTAGATTAAGGTTTGCGGCCAATTGCGCAAGGAGAGAAGCATCACTTAAATTAATTCCGTCGCTAAGAGCTTTTAAGGTAAGAGCGCGATAAGTTGCCCCTGTATCAAGGTAGGAGACGTTAAGTCTTTTACTTAAAAGTTTTGCAATTGTTGTTTTCCCTGAGCCGGCAGGACCGTCTATGGCGACAATCATAATTTTAATGCAAAGCGGAGATAATTTTCTGCTTTTTGTTTATATTTTTTATAAGTTTTAAAATCTCTTCTTTTTTATTTTGCTTTATAAGCTCTTTGAATTTTTCTAAACCTTTTATAAATTTTTCGCTGTCTCGTATTACGTTTTTCTTATTTGAAATTAAAATATCCGCCCATACTCCAGCCGGGGAATTTGACACACGGGTTAAATCCCGCAAACTTGTTGCGGCAAGTTTAATATAGGCTTTTGGCACAAATCCCGTAAGAGAAAAAGAAATAACATGCACAAGATGGGATACCGAAGAAAGTATTTTATCGTGATTTTTTGCATTTATTAAAATTACCTTGCACCCCAAACGCATCCAGAAAGATTTTACCTTTTGCAGCGCTTTATTACTCTTATCCGGCGACATAAGACAAATTGCCCCCTTATAAAGATCGGGCGTTGAAAATTGCGCGCCGCTCTTGTCACTCCCGCAAAGGGGGTGACAGCCGACGAAATGCGCATTTTTAGGCAAATACTTAATGGCCTCTTTCTCAATAAGCTCTTTAGTTGAACCTAAATCAATGACGATTGCTTCCTTTTTTAGGAAAAAAGGGATTTTTTTAAGATAATCGATTATGGAATATATGGGTGCGGCCAATACCACTATGTCGCTCCCACAAACGGCTTTGCCTAAATCTTTTTCAACTCTATCGACAATATTTGATTTCAAAAGCCTTTTATAAGCAGAATCGCTTCTTGCGTAGCCTATGACAAAAATACCTGGAAAGTTCTTTTTTATGGCTAGTGCCAAAGAGCCTCCCATAAATCCTACACCAAGAATTGTAATTCTTTTTACTGATTTCATAAATTTATAGCTGTCTGCCGCAAGCAACCGCAATTGCCCCCAGTTCTTTCATGAGTTGAGCGAAATTTTCCGGCAATAACTGCTGGGGTCCGTCGCTTAAGGCTTCTTCGGGCTTTGGATGCACTTCGATAAGCAAACCATCAGCTCCAGAAGCTATGGCAGCTTTGCTAAGCGGTGCGACCAGGCCCCATTTGCCGGTTGCGTGCGATGGATCTACCAATACAGGAAGATGCGAAAGTTGTTTTGCTACAGGCACCGCGGAAAGATCAAGGGTATTGCGCGTAAAATCCTCAAAAGTCCTTATCCCTCTTTCGCATAAAATAACATTGAAATTTCCTCCTGCCATTATATATTCAGCGCTCATCAACAATTCCTTTACGGTCGCGCTTAAGCCTCTTTTTAAAATAACCGGCATCTTTGTTTGTCCGACTTCTTTTAATAGATTAAAATTTTGCATATTACGCGCGCCTATCTGTAAGATATCCGCATATCGCGCAACCAGCTCGACGTCTTTGGTGTCCATTACTTCCGTGACTGTCGCAATATTTAATTCGTTTGATACATCTTTTAAAATCTTTAACCCTTCCTCACCAAGGCCTTGGAATGTATACGGAGATGTGCGTGGCTTAAACGCACCGCCGCGCAGGATAAGCGCTCCCGATTCCTTTACTTTAACGGCAACTTCATAAAGTAAATCGCGTGATTCTATTGAGCAAGGCCCGGCGATAACAACAAGTTTCCTGCCGCCGATCTCAACACCTTCTCTTATTTTTATTACGCTATTTTCTTTTTTAAACTCTCTGGATACAAGTTTATAGGGCGCCAAAACCGGCATTACCTTTTCAACTCCCGAAAAAGCCTCAAGAGGCTGCATCCTCACTGCATCTTCCGGGCCGATAATGCCCATAATTGTTCTTTCCGTACCTCGAGAGACAAGCGCCTTTAAGCCTAATTTTTCGACGCGCTCTATAACATGGTCTATTTCTTTCTGTGTAGCTTCTTTTTTAAAAACAACAATCATCTCATTCCTCCGTATTCAGATAGCTTTCCAAACAACTTATAAATTTTTCGTTTTCCTTACGGAACCCTGCTGTTACGCGAAAATAATTCTTCAATCCCCAGCCAGAGAGAGGCCTGATTATTATGCCTTTTTTAAGAAGATAGGCATTGAGATTACTAGTATCTTTTTTAAATTCAATAAGCACAAAATTAGTCGCGCTTTTCCTAAAAGATACATTTAACCTGCTTAATTCTTTATACAGATATTCTTTCTCATTAAGAATATAGGTACGGGTGTTTTTTAAAAACTTTTCATTCTTAACCGCAGCAAGAGCTGCTACCTGGGCAAATCTGTTTATGTTAAACGGTTCTCTTATCTTATTTAGCACATTTGCTATTTCCTCTGTAGCCACGGCATAACCAATCCGCAGCCCGGCCAAGCCATAAACCTTGGAAAACGTTCTCATTATTACGATGTTGCCTCTTTTTCTTAAAAAATCAAAGGTTTTAGGAAAATCCGAAGGAGCAAAATCAAAATAAGCTTCATCAAAAACAACCAATACATTTTTTGGTATACTCTTAATAAACTTTTCGATTTCTTTCTGGTTTAAATATGTTCCGGTCGGATTATCAGGATTGGCTATAAAAATAACTTTCGTCTTTTTATTCACCTTCTTAGCCATCGAAACCAAATCGTAACGCAAATCTTTAAAAGGCACTCTTATTATTTTTGCGCCGTGCACGCGCGCCTGTAATTCGTAAATAAGAAAAGTCGGATACCCAACGATGACTTCGTCTTTATCTTCGATAGTCGCGCGCAGTACAAGCGTAATAAGTTCATCGGAACCGTTTCCGAAAATAATTTGCGATTCCTTCACTTTTAGCCTGACGGCCAGGCTTTTTCTTAAATAGAAGCAGTTTGCCTCCGGATAACGATTTATATTATTTATTTCTTCGCAAATTGCCTTCCTGATATAAACCGGGACAAATGGAATTTCATTAGACGCAAGTTTATAAATTTCTTTTAACCTTAAACTTCTTTTAAGCTCTTCGATAGGTTTTCCTGGTTCGTAAGGTATAATTTTACTCAAGCCTTTTTTAAAAAGCATTTTGCCCCTCTTAAATAAATCTCTTATTGGAATAATTTAAAGTTTCGCAATAAACGTTTAACTTTCTTTGGGATACGACCCAAGGATCTTAACGAAAATGCATTGTTGTTTTAGCTGAGTGAGCGCTTTTTGCACATGCGCTGAATTTCTGTGGCCTTCGAAATCGATAAAAAAGTAATATTCCCAGGGTTTTTTCTTTGAAGGCCGGGATTCTATTTTAGTAAGATTGATACCGTATTTCTTGAATCCATACAAAACATCATGCAGAACTCCCACCCTGTCTTTTACGGAAAATAAAACAGAGGTCTTATCACGGCCGGAAGGAGCGCTATCAGATTTAGCTATTACTAAAAAACGCGTAAGATTAGAAGATGAATCTTCTATCGCTTGAGCTATTGTCTTAAGTCCGTAAATTTCCGCGAGTATCTTATTACCGATGCATGCTCCTGACTTATCTTTTTTTACCGCTATCGCTGCTTTTGCCGTTGAAGTTGTAGGCACAAACTCGACTTGCGGCAAATTACGACTAAGCCAAACGCGGCATTGCGGAAATACCTGAGGATTTGAATATACCCTTTTTATTT